>JAYUVI010000253.1:0-7179 GCA_043754135.1 Bdellovibrionales bacterium
ACTCTTGATCTGAACCAAAATCGCCGTTGCCGTCTTCGCCATTGAAGTCGCCCGAAATAGTCATGTAGTCGTCGCCGTTAAGCCCGACACCAGTGGAGTGATAAAGGCCGATGCTCACTTGATTACAACCTGGCTCGTTGCCGCGTAAAAGTGTGAGTGTTTCATCTTTCACAACTTTGAGATCGCAAAACATGGTGTCGCCTTTTCCGCCGTCTTCAAAAGACATTCCTTGAAAAGAAAACCCTGAATTGTCGGCGAAAAACCCGGGGTCAAAGCTCGCGAGTACCGGGATCACTCGTGCGCTGCGATTTTGTAAAATCGGGTAAAGATCAACAATCGCAGCGCCGGCAGAATCTTGACTGCCAGGGGGGAGCGGACTCTTCTGAAATTGCGAAACGCCAGATGCGAGAAAACGACCATCGGCGCTTGAGCGTGACCAATATGTCGAGGTGTAAGGTAGTACTGCCACTTGGCGAATGTTCCATTTGCCTTTGTCATTGTTAATTTGCGCAAAAATCTTTGTGTTTTCCACGAGGGGAAAGATCCCATGCTTCTGCGCATTTTTGGCGTCGAAGCAGCTGAGTGCAGGTTTATTAGGTGAACAAGCAAATGGTAAAATGCCGCGGCGTTTGTTGATTTTGCTCCAGTTGTCTTGTTTGGCTTCAGTTAAAATGGTTTTCAACTCATCAGAGGTTTGCGGCGTACAGTCAGTCGTTGGTGGCGGCAAAGAGCCATCACCGTCGCGAGCTAAATTTGGGTAGTCGCGCTTAATCCATTCGCGAACCACTTCCACTTCGTAAGCACTGAATTGCGACAAACCGGCACGAACAGGCATGCGCGCCTGGGCTGTGAATTGTTTGTAGAGTTGTGGAGCGTTCGTTAAGCCACTGCGATCGAAAACGATTTTGAGTTGTTCTGAACCGCCAGCCCATAGCCCTAAACGTTGCGGGCCAAAAGACGAAGCGCTATCGGAAGGGTCTAACCGCAGACAGCCAATAATTTCGCGAGCTTCAGTTTCGCTCACGTTGCCGAGATCAGAAACTTTCTTGCCATGTAAGCACTCGGTGGTGATGGTCGAAAATTTCGTACCCCATTCGATCACTTTTTGGCCTGATATTTGGTGACAAGCATTGCAGCGGCGATCAGCAGAAAATTTGCTGGTGCCCATTGCACTTTGAGCGAGATCACTAAGTTCCCAATCATCGAGATTTTCAACCGGGGTTTCGCCATCCGCATTGGCGAAGATGGGTGTAAGTAGAAAGCAAAAACTGCCAAGTAAAAACGTCACGAATTTCATTTGGGGCCCTCCTCACGAAATTTATTTTTGCGCGTTAATTCACTATTGTGTTAGGTTCGTCCACGATGCTTGTCAAGATAGCGATCAATTGAGCGAAAGTTGAGAGCGAAAATGTTAAGATACGTGCAAATTCAAATGTTCAATTTCGTAGGTCGATGCATTGGCCGACTTATCTGTAATCGTTTTGTCTGCAATTTTTTCGGGGCATTTTTTATAGTGCTCGCGTTTTCTGTGAATGAAGTTCGTGCTGATCGCGTGTTAATGGGCGCGCCACGGGTATTAGTTTTACAGTCGACACCCGAGTTCGAAGAAAATATTGATCCTCGATTGAAAAGCGATGCAATTTATTTAAAGCGACAGCAAGCTTGGTCAATTGTGAGCCAAGTTTTTGCTCCGGTAAATGTTTCACATAAAAGTTTGCATTTGCGAGAGAGCCAAGTGCCACTGTGGTACACGTGGTTCGACGCCAACGAAGGCGCTTATTTATTTTCACGTCTGTATGCGGGGCTTGCGAGCCGCGATCGCAAACACCATGCGCCACTCAAGACGAACAAAATCGAAGATGAGATTGCGCAACTGCCTTTCACTATTCAAAATGAATCTGATTTTTCAGCCGAAAGTTACGCGCGTGAGCTTGAAGCCATTCAAACTCGTGAGCAGCTTCTCGGTTTGCGTGGGCCTGTACCGATTTTGTTAGACCCCACGGCGGTGGCCCATGAATTTGGCAATTACAAATCGGTTTATGATTGTTTAACGCAGAAAATCGATTACGCCGCCGAGCTGCCACCACTCAGCCCGACCAATCACTCGCTGTGTTTTTCAGATGAAAGCCCGGGCACTGCGATCGTCGTCAAAGCTTCGTGGCGCCGAGTTCATAAAAGCTTCCCGCTCAAGCGTTACGCTACTGACGCCGAGGGTTTGCGCGGTCTCGTGGCCAGCCGATTTGAATGGCAGGGCAGTGAAGTGATCAGCGAACCTAGCGCCGACGAAATTTTCGAAATACAAGTGCCCACAGGTCAGCGTTACCAACTCGTAGGCTTTCATATTATGGCCAAGCTACAGCGGGATTGGACATGGATCACGCTCTGGTGGAGTGACGAACCCCAATCTGATTTCGGCGAAGACCGCCCAGCGGGACTAGCGGCTCTGCCATTTCATCTCAGTCAATACAAAATGTGCACAGTCACTGGTTTTGCGAGCGATGATGAAACCCCGAGCCCCGCTTTGCGAGAAAAATTTGCTTCATTCGCCGCGGCTTTTGACGAAACACGAGCGATCAACGGTGCCGCCACATGGTGTTCAAATCCTTATATCGAAAAAGGCCACAACAATGCGCGCACGAATTGTTTAGGTTGCCACCAGCAGGCGGGTTCGATGAATTCGCCTGACAGCATTTTGATCGCTGATGAGTTTTTTCCACAGCAGCTACTTTTGCGTTCACGAAATAATTTTGCCAGTGATTACTATTGGGCATTTCGCCAGTTGAAGAGTGGGGCAGACCCACTGCCGCTGAAAATGCGCGATTTAACTGAAGCTATTGATTTAGTGGGCGATGACCCGGTGAAACGGCGTGCGCTGTTGCGTAAAGCTTTTTTTGAGAGAGGGTTTTAAGGCATGTGTGACCATATCTTTTAAGGTGTTTATCGTTTGGGTTTCGGTGATGCTTCTCATGCACTCGCCGACTTGGGCGGGATTTTAAAAGATAAACCCGAGCCGATTATAATTTGTATCGGAAAAAACTTTCACAATGGCAACTGCTAAAAAAATAAAAAATTCTGACAGATGACAAAACTCATATTTTTAATATACTCACGCCAATGAAATGGCCTGTGATCTTAGTTTTCCTTCTCTATTCACATTTAACGTGGGCGCAAGATCCCAGTGCCTGCGCATTGTTACTTGGCGGAGTGGCGATGCCGAGAGCATTGCCAATTCTCAAACAAGATGTGAATGGTAAATGTGGACCAACAAGTCTCGCTATTGCTGCTGCTTATTTTGGACATATTTTTCAATTGAATCCATTTGATCCACTTGAAGTCCCTAATCGCGTTACGGACATGACTCTGGCTACGGCCAATGCTTCTCATTTATTCCCTGGCGCTCACGATTGTATAAAATTGAATTCGGGGGAAAGCCTGGCTGCAACGGCCAAAAACATGGGTTTGTATGCGACAGCACAGTTCGCCAGTCTTTCGCAAATTGCTGGGTATATTTTGCAACAAGAAGTTGTTTTGATTCACTGGTGGATGGGACCTGACGTGTTAGATTATCATTGGAGTCCTGTGCAGGCACTTGCACCTGGTTTTATTTCACTTCGTGATCCATGGCCCACCAGCCCTATCGAAAATGTTCTGCCATTGGCAAGTTTTCAGTTTCAGTCGATCACGGGTGTGCCCGGAAGATTCCCAATCGTGAGAGTCTCTTCAAGACCTTTGTATGGGAACCATGCTTTTTAAACTAAGTAGGCGCCCGCACTCCAGAGACTGAGGGTGAAGGTTCTACGATCATTGTGTATGAACTCAAAAGGGGTTCTAACGGCCTTCCTTCAGAAGAAGAAATGAACTTTATAGTCAGAATTTTCTACGCGGGTTAGAAGGCCTACCGAAAGTTGTGCCCCAGGAGTAATCGATCGAAATCAAAGTAGTCAGCGGTACTCGATCCATCACTAGGTAGTTCTCGCGACCACCCTTCTTCTTAACACAGAACCATATTTTTATGTTCCACCTGGAAGATGAATTTTTCTCTTGACGAGCTTTTCGAGCGACGAGGTTGCTCTATAAAATGTAGTCACCGATTTTTTCTTTTTACCAAAACAAAATTTATTTAATTCGTCTCTGAGGCCCACACAGAGGCTTTCGTGTACGGCGTAGATTGCGTCGTCACTACTATTTAAAAGCGACAAAAAAATGCCGTGGTAAATAATTTGTTCTCGCACAGAAAATTTTGAAAGGAGTCTTCGATGAATCAAACTACGCAGCAACATTTTGCAATCCAGCTTGCAACTGACGGTGGTAGTAGCCCGGCAATACGCAAGGATGTCGATTTTAAAAATCACGATAGTGACGCCCCAAAAAATGCGAGCGACGGCCTTAAAAACGCCAGGGCACTCAAATTTAGCCTCTGCCCGGACTCGTCACAGGGTATGGCATAAGCATAATGGGCGGTGTGCGCATGTGAGCCCTGAAGGACAAAATTGTTCGCAGAGACGATTTTTAGAAATTCACCATTTAATGCCCATCGCAAATGGCGGGTCGAATGAGATATCAAATTTAACTTTACTCTGTTCTGGTCACCACAAGACGCAGCATCTGGTCGTATGACTGTGAGCGCCCATAAAAACGAAGATTCAACGCCGGCAGTTCTAGAAAGACCTTTTTCGCAAGAGGCTTTCAAGGCATGTGTAATCGACCAGCTAACTCGCCTAATTTTTGTAGCGCCTGCTTGGTTTTATCGTTAAGTGGGACGCCGTAATTGAGGCGTAAATATTGTTGCGTACATGGGCGATGAGTTGCGTCGCCTATTTAGGCAACGACGCCGGTCAGTGGCTCACACCTGATGACCTAAAACTCGCCGCTGAAATTAAGTTTGGTGGGGTCAACCGGGTTCACTCCCACTTTTTTATTTTTGATTAAACTTTTAGGTGTCTCGGGCAGAGTGACGCCGATTTCAGCCGAAAGCTCAACCTGTTGCACAGCCCGACCGTTACTCACCACGCAGGTTTCTTTCAACGCCCGGAAAAACGCGCTCGTGCGTTTGGTGATCATAGCCGTGCCTTCGATCAAATGTTCGGATTTAAAACCTTGCGGGCGATCGCACAGCAAGTAGGGGATTTCTTCGTTGCGTCCCTTAAACACCACATAAAAGGTGTCGCCTTTGAGCTCTAGTTTTTTGTACTCCACGCCATCGATCATCACCACGCTTTCACGACTATTGAGTTGCACGTCTTGTTGTAGCGACTGTTGAAAGGGGGTCAGCTCTTCTCTGGCCGGCTCACTGTTGGCCGCAGCGTTAGCCCTTGCACCACCTGGCAGCGCCACTAAAATCACAGGTAATACCGCAATCCAAGTGAGAAACGTGCGCATAAAAAGCTGCATAAACCCTCCATATCTAATAAAAAGCCCCGAATCATAACCCGTGTCACAATTTAGACAACTGTTAAACGCCATTCGGCCATCCTCTCCAAAAGGGCCTAACTAACCCCTCCAGCTCGACTATATGCGATTTAAGACGTGCCGAACCGGCCCGGGACTTGCCTTATAGTTCGATATCAAGAGGAGAGGGTTTATGAAAACTCGGCTTATTAGTAAAATAGTGATCGCGGTTCTGGCTGTCATGGCTGTCACCGGTTGTTCGGATAAAAAACGAGATCGCACGCGCAACTACAGTCGCAGCTTTCGTGGTGCCATGAATGTGCCTGGTATCACCGGGCAGAATATGCTCGGCCAGCAAGTGGCTATGCAGCAGGGTAGCGAGTGGGGCGCGATTAGCTCGTTCACAGCGAATAGTCTTTCTAACTTTATGGGCGGGGCTGAACTCGGCCGAATCAGCAATGGTGTCAATGACTCGACGGGCATACGTTTTCGCGGGTCAGCTTCACAAGGCATTCAACTTATAGTGTGGGATGAATACGCAGCCCAATCCGGCGCTTATATTTGGGAGATGCAGACTTCGCAAACACCACAATCCAATAACAGTTATGCTGAGGTCATGTTTGAAGACTCTGAGGGTCAAGTTCTTCTCTCAGGTAATGTTCAGGGCGGTGTGTGGACAGGCCAAGTGCAGTTTCAAAACAATGACGGTTCAAGTGGCACATTGGGTCGATTTCAGATCTATGCCCAAAGCTTTTTGCGTTAATTTTTTAGTTTTATTTGTGACTTGATTTTTTAGGTGATTTTTTTATTTGAGTCACTCGCCCATCGGGTCTACCGTTTGAACTCTTATGAGTTCAGCAACTCCCTACAGCTTTGATTATTATTCGCTCGAGTCATTGATCGGCGGGCGCTCGACGTTAGACATTCCCTACATTTCGATTCAAAGCCGTGAACAAGGGGAGCAGTTTCTTTTATCTTATGGCTACGACGTCAATAAAGATGAAGACCGGCAACGGTTATGGGCTTACCACCGCAAGGCGGTGACCTTTATTCAAAATGAGTTGCTGGTGCCGGGTGAACTGTTCCCGCTGAAGTTGACCGATCAAAATGAGCTTGGTGCCGTCACCAATCTTTTGATGATGGCGTCGACGAAGGGCAATGAGCTGCAACGTTGGGCCTGCGCGATTTTAAAAGTCATGCACACTTTTGTGCATTTAGAAAACGACTTGTTCGCTCAGTACTCGTCAGACATTCAAGATCAGATTTTAAAGCCGATTCAGTCGCATATTCACGAGGATTCGGTGATTGGCACAACCCTGGGGACGAACCTTGACGAGGGGTCGGTGCCGCTCAAAAAATTTGAGATCAAATCATTTAAAACTTCGAGTTCGTCGGTGACGAAATTGTTGGCGAAGAGCGAACTCGTGGCGTTTGGTTTGCTTGATAAAATCGGTGTGCGCATTGTGACCAAGCACCTGTTCGATGTTTTCCGTGTGCTGAAGTATTTTCTCGAGCATGACATTGTGAGCTTTCCAAACAATGTGGCGGGGCAGGCGAACAACACTCTTTACCCGCTCAATTTGTTTTTTGAAACCATGGAGTCGCTCAATCAAAACCAAGAGTTTTCTAGCGACCACATCGACAAACTGTTGTGGGAGAGATTTAAAACTCACCGCGAGCGGGCTTCGTTTCACGAAAAAGAAAACACGTTCTCAAGCCAAGAATACAAATTTGTGAAATTCATTACGCGACGATTGATTCGGCTGATCTTTCGTCGTCACATCGAGCCGA
>JAYUVI010000254.1:0-4549 GCA_043754135.1 Bdellovibrionales bacterium
CCAGAATATAGGCATCATTTTTACCGGTGCGAAAATCAGCCCAAGCTTCATCGAATTCGGTGGCGTCGTTTTGCGCGAGTGACGACATGTACGTGGCAAAACTTTCGTTTAGCCAAAGATCGTTCCACCAGCGCATAGTCACCAGGTCGCCGAACCACATGTGCGCCATCTCGTGTAGCAGAACGCCAGCTAAATTGTTGCGATCACTGCGTGAATAACGACCACGCTGGATATAGCGCTCAGAGAAAGTCACTGCGCCGGCGTTTTCCATTGCACCAGAATTAAATTCCGGTGCGATAATTTGGTCGTACTTACCAAACGGGTATTTTACCGCAAAATATTTTTCATAAAAACCCAAACCTTGCTTCGAGAATTTAAACCAGTCGGCGGGCTTTACATATTTAGCCATAGTTTTGCGGGCAAATAAACGCAGAGGCGTTTTTTCAAAACTGTCCTCCCATACCGCGTAGGGGCCGGCGTGCATAGCATATAGATACGTGCTTAATGTCGCCGTTTTAGCGAAAGTCCAAAGCGCTGTCTTAGCCGCCCCTTTGTCTACTTTATTTTCAAGAGTATTTCCAATCACCACCCAACTCACTGGGGCTTTCACTGTCAATTCAAGCGGCGCTTTGAGATCGGGCTGATCGAAAAAAGGCGCCCAACGGCTGGCATCGAAGGGTTCAAAGTCGGTGTAAAGGTAAACTCTTTTATCTTCAGGGTCTTGAAAACGGTGCAAGCCCGAACCCGAGCGTGAATATTTGTGATTAAACGCGATGGTCACTGTGTTGGTGCCTTTGATTAAATTCGCCGCTGGCAAGTGTACAAAAACCGGTCCACGTTCAGCTTTAATCACTTTGCCGTTGATCGTGGTTTTTAAAACCTGGCCCTCTTGAAAATCGATAAACACGTCTTCAGCCAGCTGCAAATCAAAAGTCAGCGTTTGTTCACCCGAATAGGTATCGCCTGGCGCACTGATGTCGACGAATAGTTTATATTTTACATAGCTGACTTGTTTACGACGAGACTTGGCTATGTCTTGGGTTAATTCCGTCGCCTTTAAAACTTTCGGGACATCTGTACTCGTGCGTTCAGCCGAACCGCAAGCGATCAGAAATAAGCTGAATGAAAGAGAGATCACCAATACTATTTTCGAGGTTCTTATATAATTCATGAACGTATTTTCCTTTATTTATTTACAGAAATTATTTCTCAAGAGGTTAGACTTCGTTATTTTCTATTTTTGTAACTCGGGCTATTTCTCGGTGCTCAACCCTATGCACTTGAACATGAAAAAATACTGCGGATGCATTGAGTAATCAAGCTTTGTGTGAGTGATAAAAAACGATTTTATCGCGTAGTCAAAACTTCTTTTGAGCGTTGTTTAAAATCATTCTTACTTAAAATACCCTGCCATTTATTTTTCACAAGAATTTGGCCGAGCGAGCCGCCCAAACTTGCACCGGGCCCCAAAAGCCAGAGCTGGTCAGGCAAAAACTCTTTAAGCGCGACGGTGATGCTTGTCGTGAAATCATAGGGGGCATAAACCTGGTGCCCGAGCGTGTACTCGTAAAGCGATTGAGTGTCGGTGGAGTAAGGCTGCCAGATCACTCCCCGCCCGTCGATCATCGGCAACTGTGGGCGCTGAAAAATTTCGTGGCTAATCATTTCAAAAGCGCGCCGCGAAGTTTCAAAAAGGAGTGGCGTGTGAAAAGCCGCATGGTTCAGCAATTGAAAGGGGTAGTCACCAGTCTTAGGTAAACTTTTAAGCAGGTATTGCAAACCGGGCTGGTCGCCACCGATCACCAAGTACCCGCCAAGCCAAATCGACACATGGGCCTGACCCAAACCCTCAGCATTTACCTTTTCAACCATAGCGTAAGCAAGGCGCTCGCGCTCGCGGTCAGGTTGCCAGGCGTCGTCGACTACAGGGTAAATCATTTGGCCGCCGATGATTTCGTGTTTCATCATGGAGCCCATGGTTTGTATAACTTGATAACCACCCGCCCAATCGAGCGCACCGGCAAATGCGAGCGTGAGGTACCAACCCATCGAGTTGCCGCAAACCGCGACGATTTCATATTCATCGCGATTAATGGTCATAAAATCAAAATAGCTTGAGGCATAAATTAATGTCGAAGCATGTTCACCGCGCGTGTGCAGTGATGGCGAAAATTTTTCTTTAGCGTCGAGTTCACTGATCGCGGGCTCGCCCATGGCTTTACGGCGCATATCGAGATCTCGTAAAAATTCAGCTTGGGGATGTGTGTGCTTGCGCAAATAGCCCAAAGTTTCTGAGGTGTATGAACCACGACCCGGGCAAACGACTACGATACGTTTTTTTGCTGTGCCGCTCACGCTACTTCTCCATCAGCGCCAAAACGCCAGCGATAACTTCAGCTTTTTTTGGTAATCCGGCAGCAGCCGCCACTCCCAGCGGGATAAAACAATCATCCGCCGCCACCACTTTAATTTTCGGTAGCACGCCACCCTGCTCTGCGGTTTTTTCGACTAGGCCCGCTACTAAACCTTCGCTCAGACTGCCTGTTTTGCGGCACTCTTCAACAATCAGTACGCGTGAGTGCCGACGCACGACTGACATAAGTCCAAGCCAATCTATAGGTGAAATCCAGCGCAAATCGATAATCTGACAATTCACATTTAATTTTTCGCGCAATTCTTTTTCTGCCTGGCGCGAATAAAAATAACCATTGCCGTAAGTGATAATCAAAACGTCTTCGCCATTGCCGTGAACACCGAATTCACCGAGTGGGATTTCTTCTTCAACCTTCGGGTAGTTAAAACTCCAACCTTTATCGCCTTCAGCGTGCAAATCTTTTGTCATGTAAAGCGCGATGGGTTCGATGAATACCACCACGCGGCCTTGCGTCTCGGCAGCCTTTACACAAGTGCGCATCATTTTTACCGCATCTGCGCCATTTGAAGGAATCGCGATAATCAACCCGGGTATGTCGCGAAAAATAGCAATCGAATTGTCATTGTGAAAATGCCCACCAAAACCTTTTTGGTAAGCAAGGCCCGCAACCCGCAGTACCATCGGATTGGTGAATTGCCCTTGCGAGAAAAACGCGAGAGTTGCGGCCTCGCCCCTAATCTGATCTTCGGCATTGTGCACGTAAGCGAGAAATTGAATTTCAGGTATGGGCAACAAACCATTGTGCGCAAAACCCATGGCATTACCGAGAATCGAAGTTTCATCCAGCAAAGAGTTAAATACCCGACGGGCGCCAAACTTTTTAAAGAGGCCGTCGGTCACGTTATACACGCCGCCCTTTTGCGCGACATCTTCACCGAAAATCACAGCATTTTTGTAACGTAATAAAATATCTGCCAGTCCATAGTTAATGAGTTTCGCCATGTGCAGGGGCGTGGTGTGCAACTTTTCATAATCGCGACCAAAAAGTTGCGCGCGGACTTCATCTTCAGGTTGGCGCGGTACGGGGCGCGGGTGACGACAGGCTGTCAGTGCCGTGCGAATTTCTTCGGGCTTAGTGAATTTTGGTAACTTCACGGCGTACTCAGAAATTTTTCGCACACGAGATTTCACTGAATTGTAAAGATCGATGATTTCGTCAGCGCTCAGTAATCCATTTTGTAAAATCGAGCGCGCCGAGTGCAAAAGCGGATCATTAAATTCGGTGGCTTCAATTTGATCGAAAGAATTGTATGTCCACTCGGGGTCAGACCCCGCATGCGCCAGTAAACGTACGACGCTAGTGTGCAAAAAAACAGGTTTACGACGAAGACGCGCATAAGCTTCAGCCTCGCGTGCAACTTTGTGAGTGTGCAGCAAATTTAATCCGTCAGCCCAAAAATATTTGATCTGCGGGCGATTTTCAAAACTTGAGCGCACCCATCCCTCAGGCGTGGGCACAGAAATACCAATCCCGTTGTCTTCGCACAAAAACACGATAGGCACAGGGATATTTCTGTAAGCTACATGGCTTGTTGTATTGAAGGCGGCCTGGGCAGTGGCATGGTTCGCCGAAGCATCGCCAAAACTACAAATGACCACACTGTCGGCGGCCATACTTGTCGATGTACCTAAATCACCGGCGCGACGAATCGAGAGTGCGGCACCCACCGCTTTTGGTAAGTGTGAAGCAATGGTGCTGGTTTGCGGTGGCACAAGCAAAGGCAAGCTGCCCCAAACTTTGTGTCGACCACCTGAAATGGGTTCGTCGCTTGAAGCCACAAAGCTTAACAGAGTATCGTAAAGAGATGTCGACCCAGGTTGCTGCTTGGCCCGCTGGGCCATAAGAGCACCGCTGCGATAATGCAAAAACGCCATGTCTGAAAGCCGAAACACTTTACCAAAAACGGCGTTACCCTCGTGGCCCGAACTGCCGATGGTGTAAAAACATTGGTTGTCGTTTTTTAATTCGCGGGCGCGCAGATCAAGAATGCGACTCATGACCTGCGATTCGAAAAGATCAACCAGCTCGGGACCGCTTAAACCGCTTTCAGATAATGAAATCTCAACACGCGCCCGGGGGAGTCGCCCCTCTTTTACAAACTGAGTGAAATTTTG
>JAYUVI010000255.1:0-4560 GCA_043754135.1 Bdellovibrionales bacterium
GTCGCGACGAAAGTCGATTAACGGCTGCCATAACCTAACTTAAGCTTTGGCATTCGCCGATAAGCTTTTCATGAATTTTGAAGAGCTAATTGGAGTAAGAAAAATCGAGATCGAACTTTACAACGAAGTTTGTCTACACTTGCTTGATTACTATGAATTTTATTTTGGCTCATCTTATGTGCTTCACCTTAATCACTTCGAAGGTGAAGTGGCGGCCATTGAAAAGTCAGTTCAGTTTAATAAAAGTGGGCAAGCCAACCAGTATTTTTTTTTAGATGGGCATTCAACGTCAGCAGCTATTTGCGTGACGATGCGTGAGAATGAAATACGCACCATGCTGTGTGGCGAATTCAATCAAATTTTTCATCGCATTACTCCCGATGGGATTTTCGAGTATCTCTCCCTAACGAGAACATCTGTACCAAAAGGGAATAGAGATTTGTACAAAACCATGGGGGGACCGCTTGAAGTTCAGCAGGCCTTTGGATTTATTGCTGAAGAGCTACAAGCTCAAGGCGGAAAGAAGCCGAATTCAGCATAAAACTTATTAAATATTAAGCTGATACGATCCCAAGATTTCTCACTTTCATATTTTTTAATCAAATCAATCGTCAACTCAGCCCCACGACTGTTTTTTATCAAAGTCACTTTCCACCCCACACGCGTGTTAAGCGCGATAACCATCGAAGTCCCATGTTGTTTATAATCGTGAACGTAAATCATTCCATCAAAGTCAGTGAACCAAAGGTGAAGTTCACTTAAAGGCTTTCGTATCCGCCGCTTATCCGCGAACTGAACCTTAATATCTGAAAAACCGGAAATTATCTGTATAGGCTGCATGTGATTGACTCCTTGTTAGGGAAGTCAATTCACCAGCAGAAACTATACCAGTTATAAATAACCTCGAATTGCAACTAGCTACTGCATCTGCCACATGAGAATGGCCGCACCCACGACAATGCGGTAATAGCCAAAAGCGCTCAAGCCCGTACGATTTAAAAACTGAATAAAAAGTTTAATCGCTAGAGTTGCAAATATAAACGACATCAAAATACCAAAAAGCAAGATACCGATTTGATCGGGCTGAATACGCGTCACCGCTGAAGCGCCTTTCAATACGGCTGCGCCCATTAAAGTCGGCACCGCTAGAAAAAACGAAAACTCAGCTGCTGATTTTTTATCGAGACCTAGAATTAAACCTCCGACAATAGTGGCACCCGAGCGCGAAACGCCGGGCACAAAAGCAACACATTGCAACAACCCCAGCTTCAAGCAATCGAAATAATTTAAATCTTCAATAGTTTTAAATCGCGGTTGAACCGCGCCTACATCAACTACCGTGCGCGAATGTGAAGATTTTTTGGCTAACCAGCGATCGAAAAAAATGAGCACCACGCCGCCAATCACCAGCGCCCAAGCCACCACATCTACGCTGCCTAAAAGTGCATCGATTTTTTTCTTCACAAGCAGACCGATCACCGCCGCTGGTAAAAAGGCGACGAAAATTTTGGCATAAAACTGCGTAAGCGCTGCACGATCGACGACATCAGATGTAGCGGTGCTACCACTAACGGTCGCACCCGCACCCACATTAAGGCCTGTGCCCTCACCTCTGCCCAAAAATCGACGCCAATACAAAACGAGCACCGACAAAATCGCACCCGCTTGAATAATAATGTTGAAATCTTGAACAAAGCCCTCGTTGTTTAAACCAAGTAAAGATGAAACGATAATTAAGTGACCGGTCGAAGAAATAGGCAAAAATTCAGTGACACCTTCGACGAAAGATAAAAGTAGCGCGATTAAGTAAGACATCATCGGGTTGCCATACGCACTCGCCTTATAGCCGTGTGCCACTGCTTCACTCGCAAATCGCGAGCTGGTTTAGCGATTACCGGTTTAAATTCTTGATCCAGTTGCCACACGCGCTTCAGTTCATCACGACTCTTCCAAAAACCCACACCAAGACCTGCTAAATAAGCGGCACCAATCACAGTGCTCTCAACCAGGCGCGGGCGATAAATGGATTGCCCTAAATAATCGGCCTGCAGTTGCATTAACAAATTATTCGCGACCGCGCCGCCATCGACTTTTAATGTGCGCAGTTTTTTGCCGAGATCTTTTTGCATGGCCACCAAAATGTCCATGTTCTGTAGAGCCATGGCATCTAAAGTCGCTCGAGCAATATGCGAGCGGGTCGAACCGCGTGTAAGGCCACAAATCAAACCGCGAGCCGAGGCATCCCAGTAAGGCGCGCCCAAGCCTGTCAGTGCCGGCACAAATTCAACGCCACCTGAATCACTCACCTCGCGCGCTAAATTTTCGACCTCGTAACTTTTCGAAATAATTTTTAAACTGTCGCGCAACCACTGCACGGCCGCGCCACAAATAAAAGCGCCGCCCTCTAAAGCATAAGTCGGCTTTTTCTCGCCTTTTAATTGCCACGCGACCGTCGTGAGCAAACCGCTCTTCGACGCCACCATTTTTGCGCCGGTGTTCATCAATAAAAAACTTCCTGTGCCGAATGTGCATTTGGCTTCACCTTCAGCGAAACAAGCTTGCCCAAACAACGCCGCTTGCTGATCACCAGCAATCCCCGCGATAGGGATTCCATCAGGTAAACCCGGCACTCCTTTGGTGCGGCCAAACTCCCCACTTGAAGGCATAATCGTCGGCAAAATACCTGCCGGCACCGAAAACATTTTTAATAAATCTTTGTCCCACTCACCTTCGCGAATATTCATCAGCATTGTGCGCGAAGCATTCGACACATCGGTCGCGTGCACAGCCCCGCCGGTTAAACGCCACAATAAAAACGTATCGATCGTGCCGCCAGCCAATTCACCTCTTTGAGCACGTTCGCGAGCATGCGGTACATTCTCAAGCAACCAACGAAACTTCGTCGCTGAAAAATAAGGGTCAATCACCAATCCCGTTTTCGACCGCACTTTTTTACTGGCGGGCGATGCACCCTTCGGGCCTTTTAATTTGTCGCAAAACGCAGTGGTGCGCCGACACTGCCAAACAATAGCGTTGTACACGGGCTTATGATTTGAACGATCCCACAACACTGTGGTTTCACGTTGATTGGTAATGCCCACTCCGGCAATTTCGCGCGGGTTCAAACCTGACTTCGCCAAAACTTGCCCGATGGTGCTAACAACAGATTGCCAAATGTCTTCAGGGTCATGCTCGACCCACCCGGGTTGTGGAAAAATTTGCGGGTATTCTTTATTCACACTCGCCACAATAGCGCCCGCATGGTCAACAATAGCAGCTGTCGTACCAGTTGTGCCTTGATCAATTGCCATTATATACTGAGGCATGCCGAACCCCCTGACGAACATGATTTATCGAGAAATACCGAATTACTTTCTCGAGATTATGCGTAAATATTTTCGCTTGCAAGTGGAGGGCACCGAGAACCTCCCTCGTCGTGGTCCCGCGATCATCGCCCCCAATCATTCAGGCGTATCAGGCATCGATGCGATGATTCTCATGCACGAGGTTGAAAAAGCGGTGAAACGCGTGCCGCGAGTGATGACTCACCAATTTTGGTTTCTCAACAAGACGACTTCGATCCCCGCCAACAAACTGGGTTTTATCGAGGCCACGACCGCCAACGGTCTCAAGGTGCTTGAAAAAAAACATTTGCTCATACTTTTTCCAGAAGGTGAGTACGGTAATTTTAAACCGACGACGAAAGCTTATCAGCTGCAGGAGTTCAAACGGGGCTTCGTGCGCATGGCCTTACAGACAGGCGCTCCCATCATTCCCACGATGGTGATTGGGGCTGAAGAAACTCACATTAATCTTTCACAGCTGAAGCTGACCAAGTTTTTGCGCGGGCTTGTGATACCTCTGCCGCTCAACGTGATTCCACTGCCCTCGAAATGGAAGATCAAATTTCTGCCACCACTTTATTTGCCCTATAAGCCATCAGCGGCGAACGACCGCGAGCTGGTGCGCGAGATTGCCGATGACATACGCGAGCAAATTCAGGAGAAAATTCGTCACGAGCTCAAAAAACGCGGCAAAGTTTTCTTCTGACGCCTAACGGCACGAAACCTGTAATTATTGAGTGATATAAAAAACTTTCGCGTCGAAGGGCTTAAGCTTCACACTAAAACCCGGGCCCTCGACATCAACACGGTTCAAGAAGCGCAACACACCTTCGCGCACATCATAAATCTTGATCGCACGACGTTTTTCAAGCCCCTTCACCTGCCCCATTTCAAATAGCTCGGCGGACACTCGAATATGGCTTAACTGTTTTGTTTTTTCGCCAGATTTGACTGTCAACCATAGGCCCGGTTGGTTCGGGTTGTAGCGCGCAAAGGCGATAATTTTGCTATCTTGCGGTTCACGCACAGTCAGCAAGTTCGGCACAGCACCCACCAATGATTTTAGAAATCGATTGCGCGAGGCTACGTCTACAAGATTTTCATAGGCTGTGGAGTTCCACTCCAAATAAAACATTTCGTTCATTTGCGTGAAAAGACCCTTACCAAGTACGCATTGTTGACCCACCTGCCGACCATCGCGCCGCAAAGGCTGGCA
>JAYUVI010000256.1:0-3578 GCA_043754135.1 Bdellovibrionales bacterium
CTTGAATATCGCGCAAACGGGCCGGTTCTTTATTCACAAAATATTCAGACTCACCCGAACGATTCAAACGACGAGTCACCATAACCTCAGAAAAACGCGCATAAGCAGCGGGGAAAGGCCCACCGTCATTCTCAAGCGTGAGGCTGACCTCAGCGAGACCCATAGGCGCATAACCCTCGGCACCGGCGAAAATGACGTCCTCCATTGACGAACCACGCAAGTGTTTAGCTGACATTTCGCCCATGACCCAAACGAGGGCATCGACGATGTTCGACTTCCCGCACCCATTTGGACCCACGATGCCCGTAATGCCCTCGTCAAACTGAATAACTGTGCGGTCTTTAAATGACTTAAAACCAAATATTTCGAGTTTCTTGATTCTCAAGACTTATCCCCTTAATTCCCAAGCTGTTCTCACAACTAACGCATTGCTGCTACCGGAAGTGTGTCCGCACCTTTTGTATTCTGTAACTCGGCTCGTGCTGCGGCCAATCGAGCGATCGGCACACGGTACGGTGAGCAACTCACGTAGTTGAGTCCCACTTCGTGGAAGAACGCGATACTTGTCGGGTCACCGCCGTGCTCTCCACAAACACCCAACTTAATATCTGGTCTTGTTTGGCGCCCGAATTCAACTGCTTTTTTTACAAGTTCGCCCACACCTTCGCGATCGATGGTTTGAAAAGGGTCCGCTGGCAATATGCCATCAGAAACGTAAGTGCTCAAAAAGCGCGCAGAGTCGTCGCGCGAAAGCCCCAAAGTCGTTTGGGTTAAGTCGTTGGTGCCGAAGCTGAAAAAATCAGCGTACTCAGCAATTTGGTTCGCGATCAGTGCTGCGCGAGGGAGCTCAATCATCGTACCAATCGGCACCGCGAATTTCTGCGCCATGTCCATTTGTACGCGCTCCACTTCAACTTCAACTAAACGTCGCAAACGCTTCAACTCTTCTTTCATGCCCACAAGCGGAATCATAATTTCAGGCTGCGGGTTTTTACCTCTTTTAATTAAATTAATAGTCGCTTCAGCGATGGCTCGCGCCTGCATTTGATAAATTTCGGGGTACGTAATCGCCAAACGACAACCGCGGTGACCAAGCATGGGGTTGAATTCGTGTAAATTACGCACTTTTGCGCGCACGCGGTTTTCATCCCAACCCACGCGCTTCGCAAATTCGCGAATATCGCTGTCTGAGTGTGGCAAAAACTCATGGAGAGGCGGGTCAAGCAATCGAATCGTGACCGGCAGACCATCCATCGCTTCTAAAATGCCTTCGAAATCTTCCCGCTGCATGGGCAGTAAGCGCTCAAGTGGGCGCATTCGCTCTTCGCGCTCTTCAGCTAAAATCATTTCGCGCACCACATCGATGCGATCGGCATTAAAGAACATATGCTCAGTTCGGCATAAACCCACACCCATCGCACCAAATTTGCGCGCGGTTCTGGCGTCATGAGGAGTATCGGCATTCGCGCGCACACCCATGGTGCGGTACTTATCTGAAAGGTCCATAATAAAACTGAAAGTGTCATCGAGGCTCGGCTCAATAGTTTTCACTTCTCCCAAGAACACTTCGCCGGTCGAGCCATCGAGAGTGATGTAATCGCCCTCTTTCAAATGATAATCATTAATACGTAAAGTTTTGGTGCGGTAGTCGACGTCGGCTTCACCGGCACCGGCGACACAACACTTACCCATACCGCGGGCCACAACTGCCGCATGTGAGGTCATACCCCCACGGGTAGTAAAAATACCCTGAGCTTTCACCATTCCCTCGATGTCTTCAGGCGAAGTCTCAACACGCACGAGTATCACTTTCTTGCCTTTTTCTATCCACGCCACGACATCTTCGCTTGAGAAAACAATTTGGCCCACAGCTGCACCGGGAGAAGCCGGTAAGCCTTTCGTTAATTTTGTACGCACGGCTTTAGGGTCAAGTGCCGGGTGAAGCAATTGGTCTAAGCCTGCAGGGTCAATACGCAAAACGGCCTCTTGCTCAGTGATTAATTTCTCTTTGATCATGTCGCTCGCCATCCTTAGACCGGCCTTCGCTGTGCGCTTACCATTACGTGTTTGCAACATATAGAGCACACCACGCTCAATGGTGAATTCGATATCTTGCATGTCGCGAAAGTAAATTTCTAATTTTTGATAAATCGTGACAAGTTGAGCGTAAGCCTTCGGCATAATCTTTTCGAGCTTTTCAATAGACTCAGGCGTGCGAATGCCCGCCACGACATCTTCACCTTGCGCGTTCACCATAAATTCGCCGTAAAATTTCTTTTCGCCGGTCGAAGGGTTTCGCGTAAAGGCCACTCCTGTTGCTGAATCATCGCCCATGTTACCAAAAACCATGGACTGCACATTCACTGCAGTACCCCAGCTGCTGGGGTAACCGTGAATTTCACGATAAGTCATGGCCCGTGGAGTGTTCCAACTACGAAAAACTGCTGATATCGCACCGATCAATTGCTCTTTCGGATCCATCGGAAAATTTAGGCCCGTCGTTTCAAGAATCTGCTTTTTATAACGACCGACGAGGTATTGTAAGTCTTCAACTTTCAAATCGGTATCGTTGGTGATTTTTTTATCGTGTTTCAAATCTTCAAGTATGACTTCAAGTAACGAGCCATTCATGCCCATGACAACGTTAGAATACATTTGTAAAAAACGGCGATAAGCATCCCAAGCGAAGCGCGGGTTGTCGGCGTCGCGGCCCAAAGCCTCGACTGTTTTATCGTTTAGACCTAAGTTGAGAATGGTGTCCATCATGCCCGGCATCGAGGCTCGCGCACCCGAGCGCACACTAACGAGAAGAGGATTAGTCTCAGCCGCAAATTTTTTGCCGATGATTTTTTCTAACTTAGCCATGGCCTCTTCAATGCTAGCCAGAACTTCTTTCGGGAGTTTTTCGCCGTTGTCGTAAAAGGGCTGGCAGCATTCGGTAGAAATTGTGAACCCCGGGGGCACCGGCAGTCCCAGTGAGGTCATCTCGGCAAGGTTTGCGCCCTTACCACCCAAAGTGTTTTTCATCGAAGCGTTGCCTTCAGTGTGACCGGCAGCGAAGAAATAAATAAATTGACTCGGGAGCTTATAATTGCCCGCTTGCGGTTTGCCTGTTGCTCTATCGTCAGTAGCCATTTTCACATCTCCCCCTAAAATTTTCCCTCTGAAAAATCACTTACTTGATCACTCAACAAACTTAAAAACTTTTCATCTTGTCGTTCATGTAACTTTCGATCTGCGAAACCTCGACACGGTCTTGCGCCATGGTGTCCCGATGACGAATGGTCACTTTTTTGTCGGCGGCCGTTTCAAAATCGACGGTTAAACAAAATGGTGTACCGATTTCATCTTGACGGCGATAACGCTTACCGATTGAAGCTGACTCGTCATAAGCCGCTCTGAAATTTTCTGAAAGATCATTGCGAATCTTATTGCTGACTTCTTGTAACTCTGGCTTTTTCGAAAGCGGTAAACACGCCACTTGGATCGGTGAAAGATCGGGCTTCAAGCGCAACACAACGCGTGTGTCACCATCGCCATCGGCGCCCCCGGCGGCTTTTTCTTCGTGGTAAGCGTCG
>JAYUVI010000257.1:0-3304 GCA_043754135.1 Bdellovibrionales bacterium
ACAAAGCCGTTAATGAACAAAACCAACAGCTCTCGCTTTATCTTGAAGTCACACGCCCATTGTCTGCAGATTTGACGGTGAACTTGTCATTTTCAGGAACCGCCACTGCGGGGAGTGATTACGTTTTGCCCGCGACATCTTACACCATTCGCGCTGGCGCCCGGGCTGCGCTTGTTTTTGTTAAAATTCTGGATGACGCGAAAAATGAACCTGACGAAACTTTAGATATAAAACTCGAATACTCGGCTAATTATTTAGTGAGTGCTTCTGCGGGCCGCAACCAGATTTTAATTCGCGACGATGACCCTGAAATTTATTTGCGCGCTAGCCGCACTACTTTGATTGAGTCTGTAGATCAGCAATTTGAATTTGACGTGGTTTTATCAAAACCGGTTTACAAAGATATGATGATTCCGTTTGAAGTCTTGGGGAGTGCAATTGAGGGAGTGGATTACGGAGCTGTGCCACACGAAGTGCAAATCGCCAAGGGTGAACTTTCAGCGCATGTGCAGATCCCTGTTTTGAACGACGCCATGGTTGAAGACAGCAAAACCATTGAAGTACAACCGATTGTCGCGGTCGAGAAAAATTCAATTATTTATTTCTTTCAAAATCTGACGTTCAATCTGATGGATGACGACGTCGAAGCCGAAATTTCTGTAAGTGCGAAAGCTTTGCTTGAGTCGGCTGATGCTCATGTTTATTACACTGTTAAAATGAGCAGACCGGTTGTGCGCGAAACTGAAATCGAAATTGAGACATCAGGCGTGGCCATTGCCGGCACTGATTATAAAGCCATAAAAAGTTTGTGGCTGCACAAGAATGAACAATCGGTTTCAGGTGCGTTAAAGGTTATTGATGACGGTGTGACTGAAGGCGACGAAACGATTCAACTCACCTTGGTAACCACTGGTGCGTACGGTTTAAAGTCGGAAAGTGCATCGGCTAGCGTAGTATTGGTCGATGACGACAAGTCTGAAGTGTTGACTCCTGAAGGTGTTCGCTTGTCTTCTAGCACTGAATTCGAAGATTTGAAAAAGCCCACGGTGAAAATGGCAGCGTCGCTGGCGGTTCAAGCTATAGCGGAATCCGCTACCGTAGCACCTGCGACTTCAATCTCTAAAGCAGAGGCATTAACTCAAGTCACAGTCGCCCCGCAAGGTGAAGCTGTTTTGTCTTTAGAGGGTCTTTCGCCTGAGCTCGCTGGCGCCGCAATTAAAATCAAGTCACACAATCAGTTGCAACCTATCACTTTGCGATTAGAAAAAAGTGATCGCATTTCTGATGACGGCTTGTGGCCCGCGCAAAATCTTTATGGCTCAGCATTTCGATTGCAAAGAGTTTTATCGGCTGACGATGAAAAGCGTTTATCACGTTTGAGCGAAGATCTTCGTCGTAAAGCTTTGCGTACACAAATTCAAGTCGAGTTTATTAGTCCTTCAACCCAAAATTTACCGCCGGCGCACATGCTTTTTCTCACGCAGCAGTCCGCACGGGCTAATATGATTGTGAATAATCCGGTTGAGTCCGCCCCTGCGGGTTTGTCGAAGGTTGCGTTGTCGGTGAGTTTGAATGACGAACTCGCGACGGATTGGCTCGAGTGGTCGACAATGAAAGTGCATGTTTTTAAGAAAGATCACTTCAATATTTACTGGGTTTTCGATCGTGATCAAAATGTGGCCTACACTGACTTGTTGAATGAAGTTTATAACTCTTTGATTGCTTCATACGATTACATTATGGCTTATCAAAATGAAGGCTGCCGTTTGCCAGAGCAGAAAACTTCGGTTTTCTTGACAAGCTTTTATGATGAAAAAGACGCAAACGGTGTGACGGTGGGTAATATTATTCACTTGCCAATCGGCCCGCTTGTAAATGCAAAAAAGTCTCAGCAAGTATTGGCGCAAGATATCGCTCACGAATTCGTGCATGTCGTGACCAACACCACATTGCGTGTAACGGGCACAGCATTAGCGGGCAGCTGGTGGAGTGAAACTCTGGCTGATTACGGCGCCGCTCAAATCACTTCGAATAACAGTCTTTTGCAGGCGATGCAGGCGCGCGGTGAGGCTATGAGCTTGTACTTTAATTATCTTGAAGCCCGTTACGACCAATCCCTTTGCAAGTTCTTAGGTCGTATGGCGAAGCAATCGGTGACAAACATCGAAAATGGTCAGGCATTTGATAATGTTATTGAGCAATTGTCAGGTGGCACTGCGTATGACCGCCAATTAAGCTATATCGATTTTATCGAGGCCTTCAATTACGATCGCGTCGACAGCAAAATCAAAGACATCGCGGCTATGGAGACTGACTCGTTGCCTGACGATTTCGATTTCAACGGCGATACCAGTGTTGTGTATCGCGAAAAAAGCGTGCCGCATCTTTTGGGCGGCGGCTTTACTCGCAAGATTAATATTCTGCCACAAGTCAATTTGCCGGTGAATTTGGGTCTGCAAATTAAAACTGGTGGTCAACCATATCTGGCGATTTTGAAAGACGAAGAAGGTCGCGTGTTGGGCACATTCACCGGCGAAGAAGAAACTCAGCTCCACTCGATTAAGGCTTTAAACTCTAGGGAGTTAACTTTTTCTGTGGTGCTCACACAACCTAATCAGGGGGCTCCGCCAACTGTAGAAGTCGAACTCGGTGTAGAAAAATAGTTTTTTAAGTGGTCGTAAGCCTTGGCAATCCCTGTCTCATTACAAAGCGATTTATTTGTCTGAAAATTCGAACTTCCTATTCGAATTTTCTTGGAATTTTTGCAGTGCCATTATCCGATTTAACTAAGATTAAAATATAATCTTAGTTAATCACGCTCATTTGTTTCCACTTGCCGCCGGCGAAACGGCGCCAGAAAACAAGGGCCTGAGTAATCACGTAGACGGCTGCGGCTCCCCAAGCCCAATAAATCGCTTTCGGCCAATCGGTGATCAGGTAGGTCGGTAGAACCATCAGTGGCCACGGTAAAAGCAAAGCCACGAGTGTAACGAAGCGAGTGTCGCCTGCGCCTTTGAGTGAAAATGAAAAGACAAAATTCATACTGTCGAAAATCGTGAAGAGCGCCATAAAAAGTAAAAGGTTTGTCGCGATGACACTGACTTCGGCCCAGAGCTGGCGATTTTCTTCGTTGTGAAACCAGCTTAAATAAAATTCAGGTATTAAAATAAACGTCACGGCCATGGCGGCGATGTACATGGCGGCCACTTGCAGGCTGCTCCAAACATCTTCTTCAGCTTTTTGTGGGTTTTTTTCGCCCAAGTGTTGGCCGACGAGTACTGACGACGCTTGCGCGACTCCCATT
>JAYUVI010000258.1:0-7439 GCA_043754135.1 Bdellovibrionales bacterium
GTTGCCGAGAATAATCAGTCGCGCGTTGGGTCGTTTCACTACCACCTTTTGAAAGGCAAAAAGCAGGTTGGCCACCTCTTCAAATTCAGTCATGTCCGAAAATGTCAGCACCAGTTGACCCGCTACTGGCAATTTGAGTTTGCTTTTCAGCTCGGCCGAGGGCGGCCGCAACTCTGTTTCAATGTGATCCATTCCATAGGGCACGATAAAAGTTTTCAGCTCAGGGTACATGTAATAGCGTTCGAGCGTCACCCGTTGCAGAGGGGTAGCGACGAAAACTCCATCAGCGGTTTTCAGTAATGGGCGATCCGTACCATAGTAAGTGGTAAAAAATTTGTAGAAGAGCGCGACGCCCGTTGAGAGTAAGCTGCCGAGAGTTTCGCGAGCCATGCCGAGAATCGAAAACACCTGAGCCATTTGCGTGGCTGAAGCATCGTAAGTCACAATCACGCCTAGAGCTTTGCGGTTACGCCCGATCAAAAAGGCGGAGTTGTCGAGACTATGCACAATATGAAAAGGCTTTTGGGCGTGCAGCTGTTCAAATTTTTTCAGAACGAGGTAGGGGAACGACATCCGCGCCAAATTTTTTTGCGCACCTAAAAAATAAGCTTTCACGCGACCGTCGATCATCTCAGCTTTATCGCGCGGGTTTTGCCATGAGAGCACGGTGACGTCGTGACCTTGGCGACTTAAACTCTGAGCAATCGGCCACAGATAAGAGCCATCCGCATCGCGGCCAGGCGTGGGGTATTTCTTTGTCACCAGGCAAATATTTAATTTTTCAGGTAAAGCTTTCGCCTTAAAGAGTGCCAGCAGTCCAAAGCCCATCTCTAAAACCCCTTGCAGTCTCAATTATTTCAGAATGAAGGCCACCCTGTCGAGGACATTCCGGTTGGCCTCAGGCATAGGCAGCTCGTGCATTTCTTCGACGGTCACCCATTTCAAATCGGTGTGGTGAGCCGCCTGGGGTTGGCCGCGCCAATAGTTGATTTCGTAAAACAAAATCAAAACACTTACTTCGCCATAATTATGAGCATTGGCAAACCGCAACGGCCCGATTTCAGCATCGATACCCAATTCTTCTTTTAGTTCACGCGCTAGCGCTTGAGTGGGTTGCTCCCCCGATTCGATTTTACCACCAGGGAACTCCCACTTACCTGCCAGTGAACCACTTTCTGGGCGACAACCTAAAAGCACCATTTTTTCTCGGCGAATAATGCCGGCGACAACCGGCAACCACGGACTTCTTTTAACGGCAGTTTTTTGCATTTCGTACTTAAGCCTTTTAAGCTGGTGCGTTTCGGGCCACCCGACGAAAAAAACCGGGGCCTTCAAAAACCAAAATAGAATAAACCTGAACCAGGTTTGCGCCAAGTCTCAGTCGGTCAAAAACATCTTCGGGTGACATCACTCCGCCGACAGAAATGAGTAAACGATTTTCTTTACGCTGTCCCAAATGGCTAAGTGCCAATTGCAGCAAGTGTTTTGATCGAGCTTTGAGCGGTTCACCCGAGGCGCCACCCTCTGCAGGGAAGGGAGTTTTTTCTGTGCGCGCGGTGGTTGTGTTAGTCAGTATCCAGCCATCAATACCCACTTGATAAGAAACATCGAGAACCTGTTTGAAATCTTCGTCAGACAAATCGGGACTCAATTTAAGCAGCAAAGGTTTTTCCGCCTTGCACTCCGCAATCAACGGTTCAAGAAGTTTTGTCAGTGCCGCGGGTTGCAGAAGATCGCGCAACCCTTTAGTGTTGGGGCTACTCACATTCACTACGAAAGCGTCAGCTTCATCGCGCAACTCGCGAACGGCAAAGAGATAATCTTGCAGAGCATTTTCATTCGGCGTCTCGCGATTTTTGCCAATGTTGACAAACACCGGAGTGGCATAAGGGCGTTTAATTTTCTGTAACTGTGTTTTAAGGTGCGCCACCCCTTTGTTGGGGAAACCCATTTTGTTCCACACCGCTTTGCTCGGCGTATATCGATCAAGAATATGGCCCGGGTTAGGTTCTTGTGGCTGCGGGGTCACCGTACCGACTTCAACAAAGCCCACTCCGAAAGCCCACCAACCGCGCACTTGCTCAGCATTTTTGTCGAGACCACCACTGGTGCCGAGCGGGTTAGCAAAATGCAAACCGCGCCAATCAAAAGACTGCCACTGTACTAGTTTTGGTGAACGAATTGCACCATATGTTTTTAGAAAAATCGCACTGAGTTCATGAGCAACTCTGGCTGAAAGAAACAGCCAGGGTTTTTTTAGCGACACTAGACTTGTCCTCGCAACTTCATGGCACCTTCAAGGCGCTGAAGCGCAACCGCCATAGCCGAAGTGCGCATGTCAATTTTGTTATTTTTTGAAAATTCAAAAACTTTATCGAATGAACGGTACATAATCATGCGTAACTTTTCGCGCACTTGTTGTTCATCCCAAAACAACCAGCTGATATCTTGCACCCATTCAAAATAGCTCACCACAACGCCGCCACCGTTCGCTAAAATATCGGGCACGATCATAATATTGCGGCTACTCAAAATTTCATTGGCGTTGGCCGTCACTGGGCCATTGGCGCCTTCAACAATGATGCCTGCTCTGATCGAAGCCGCATTGTTAGAAGTGATAGTGCCATCGAGCGCGCAAGGGGCGAGCACGTCGACGTCTAATCCGAGTAGTTCATCGTTCGAGATCTGTTTACAATTGTGATAACCCTGCAAAGTGTTGTGCTCGTTATAGAACTCAACCAGCTCAGGCACGTTCAAACCTTCAGGGTTATAAATTGCGGTATTAACATCGCTCACGGCGACTACGACACCGCCCAGTTTGTTAGCTTCGATTGCGGCGTGCATCCCGACTTTACCAAAACCCTGAATGGCCATTGTGGTGCCTTTGATTTTGCGGTCCATGGTCTGCAAAGCTTTTTCGGTGATGAAAACGACACCCAAACCCGTCGCAGCCTCGCGACCAAGTGAACCACCGATTTCAACTGGCTTACCTGTGACCACGCCCGTTTGTGAAAAACCACTCTCCATTGAGAATTGATCGAGCATCCACGCCATGGTTTGTGAATTTGTACCGACATCAGGCGCCGGGATATCACGATCAGGGCCAATGATCGGAGCGACTTCAGAAGTAAAACGTCTTGTGAGAGCTTCATTTTCGCGTTTCGAAAGTAAGTTGGGGTTCACTTGCACGCCACCTTTACCGCCACCGAGTGGCAAGTTGAGGAGCGAGTTTTTGAAAGTCATAAGTGAAGCTAGCGCAGCCACTTCGCTAAGGGTGACGCTTTCGTGATAGCGAATCCCGCCTTTGAATGGGCCGAGAACTTGGTTGTGCTGCACGCGATAGCCAGGGAAAACTTTAAGTGAACCGTCGTCCATGCGCACGGGGACACTCACGATGAGTGCGCGACGTGGGTATTTCAAGCGCTCCAAGCAGTAAGGGCTCAAGTTGATGACTTTGCCTGCGGTCTCCATTATGCGAATGGTGTTTTTGTAAAGGGCACTATCGGTCAAGCCTTCCATCGTATACTCCAGTTTTTGTTCGGATCGAAATTTTGCATTCTATGCATTCGGGTTAAGATGTATAGACAAGTCTAGGGGAACGGTCAAAGCAAGGATCGTTAGACTTCACTGTCGAACTTTGTTACAAAAAAGACATGAACACAGTGCAATCGTCTGAAATCGACAAGGCCAGAGCCTTCGGGGCTGAAAATCTTGCAAAATTAGAGGGCCGAAAAGTGCTTGTGGTGGGCGACGTGGGGCTCGATGAATATCTTGATGGTGAAGTACGCCGCATCAGTCCCGAAGCCCCTGTACCCGTCGTAGAGGTGCGCGCGCGTGATTTTCGTGTCGGTCTGGCCGCTAACGTCGCCCAGAACATTTGCTCATTGGGTGGTTCGGGTGTCTTGGTCGGAGTAGTCGGTGCCGACGAAGCCGCGCGAAATTTGTCAGTGTTGCTAAAAACCAACGGTGTGGCTGAGTCGCACATGTTGGTCGATCAAGGCCGACCGACCACACACAAAGTGCGAGTGATGTCAGGGCAGCACCATGTTGTGCGTGTCGACTTCGAAGAGCGTAAATTTTTATCCGCCGATGTCGAAAGTAAGATTGTACAAAAAGTCGAAAGCTTGATTGGCGCTGCCGAAGGTTTGATCTTGCAAGATTATGGTAAGGGAGTGCTGAGCGAAGCGCTCAATCAGAAATTGATTTCTTTGGCTCATGCTAAGGGCAAAAAAGTCGTGGTGGACCCGCATCGTACTACTCCGGTGCGCTACTATCGTGGTGCAGATTTAATTAAGCCCAATCGTGATGAAGCTTTTATTTTGTCTGGATTGAATGTTGATGATTTACATTTGCGCCCTGATTCTTTGCTTGAAGTCGGTCGCGCGATTCAAGAGCAAACACAATGTGCGAATTTAATTATTACGCAGGGTAAAGCCGGCGTGACGTTGTTTGAACGTCAAGGTTCATCAACAGTGGTGAAGCATGTGCCGACTGAACCGCGACAGGTTTTCGATGTCACCGGTGCAGGTGATACTTATCTCGCGACTTTTTGTCTCGCGTGGTTTTGTGGCTTTGAACCTGTGGTCGCAGCCGTTATGGCGAACGCGGCTTCGGGAGTTGTTGTAGGCAAGGTCGGCAGCGTGCCTTGCACGAAAGCCGAGTTAGTCGAAGCGCTGAAAACTCTGTAGCCGCCAAGCTAAATGGTCGTATATGTCTGTGCTGCAACAGTCTTCTCTTTTTAATACCTACGTCTAGCCCATCCTAGTTTACTCACGAGTAATTTCCAGTTATACTGAATTTACTCGTGACTTGATTATAACCCCCAGTAAGGACTCATGAAGCGTTATCTTGAAAAGAATATTCAAACAGATCTGCAAGAAAAGATGGTTTTCGTTGGTGGGCCTAGACAAGTTGGCAAAACCACGATGGCTCTGCAGCTTCTGAATACGAAATCTAAAACGCACCCCGCGTATTTAAACTGGGACATTCTTCTCGCGAAAAAAATTATTAAAAACCAACAGCTGCCGCCTGATGAAAAGTTGGTGGTCTTCGATGAAATTCACAAGTTTTCTCGCTGGAGAAATCTAATGAAGGGTTATTATGATCAGTACAACCCTGAGGTTTCATTTCTGGTAACGGGTTCGGCCCGGCTTGATTACTACCGCCGGGGTGGCGATTCTTTACTGGGTCGGTATCATTACTATCGCCTTCATCCTCTTTCATTACATGAAATTCAATCGTCTTCTCTTCAGGATGTTCAACATTTATTGAAGTATGGGGGCTTCCCGGAGCCCTTTCTGAAAGGTAACGAGACGTTTCATCAGAGATGGCAACTCGAGCGATTGCATCGGGTCGTAGGTGAAGATCTTCGTGATCTAGAAAATGTTCGCGATATTGGTTTGATTGAGCTTCTAGCTGAGGCCTTACCCATACGCGTAGGTAGTCCGCTTTCTATCCAGAATTTACGTGAAGATCTTTCGGTGGGTCATGATTCAGTTGAACGATGGATTTGCATGCTCGAAAATCTTTACTACTGTTATCGAATTGCACCATTTGGTTCGCCAAAAATTAGGGCTGTTAAAAAGGAACGGAAACTTTATTTATGGGATTGGAGTCAGATCGAAGACTCGGGGCCACGTTTTGAAAATTTTGTGGCCAGCCATTTACTAAAATATTGCCATTATTTAGAGGATACAAAAGGCGAAAAAATGGAACTTCGTTTTTTACGAGATATTGATAAACGCGAAGTTGACTTTGTTGTTCTTCGAAAAGGTAAACCTATTTTTGCAGTGGAGTGTAAAACAGGCGAAAGGTCTGTTTCGCCCGCTGCGAGATATTTTAAAGAGCGCACGCCAATCCCGCTGTTTTATCAAGTCCATCTTGGTCAAGCTGATTTCGGGAGTGAAAAGGCTGATGTTCGCGTGATGCCATTCACTAAGTTTTGCAAAGAAGTTATCGCCTTGGATTAGAAGTCTCGTGCTCGTTACTCAAAAATCTTAAAAAATTTGAGCCAGTCGTTGGGGAAAGTGTAACCGATTGAAATGCCAGTCGTGCTCAAATTTGAATCTTCAACGTTAAAACTGCGTCGTGCAGCTTTGCGAAAAGCCTCTTCCCAAATGTTGTCGTCGACGCCGATAGCACGTGCAAATAGACGAAAATTAAAATGCGGACCGAGAAAAAACAAATAGCCGATTTCGCTTTGGAATTGCAGTCGAGTTGTAGTCGCAGCTCCGCCGCCGTTGTCGGGCACGATACGATCATAAGCCATGGTGGGAATAAAATTGAAGTAAAACTGCGATGAACCGGTACCGAAAGTGAAACTGGGACCATAGCCCAAATCGGCGTGAGTGCGGGTGAATTCATAACCTTCTAAATCGGGTACGCTATTGAACTCTTCGTTGACGTGCGAAAAACTCGCCGTCGGTGAAAAATAAGTGCGAAAACTCCATTGCGTACGATGCGACGGCGGGTTGATACGGCGAATATTAATGAGCGCGAGGTAACGAGAAGTTTTGCCCCAAAAGTCATCGCTGTTTGAAGAGCGCCCCCGCACCGGGACGCCATCCACAGTTATATCACTGTCGGTGTCTGAAAAATCGAGTCCAATTGTGTTCGGCGCCCAATAGAAAAGTTTTTTATCTGAACTCACCCAACCCGAGTTGCTTATAGTGACAACTTCTTTTGGACTTACGGCGAACTCTTGATGAGTATTTTTTGATTTATCGAAAACGTCATTCAATTCACCGCGCACGATGAATTGATCGCCGCTAGAAGATATTGAACTGAAAAAAATGTGGCGTACTTTTAGTCGGTTGTAAACGGAGAGTTCGCTTTCGGGGTCAAAACCTTCGTCGTAGTCGACGTCTTCATCGGTAAATAAACCGTACGTGTCGTAGTAATGTAATATTGTGGCTTTCGGGTAACGTGCTTGCAAGAGTGACTCGAGTTTGGCGCCGACTTCATCGGTGAGATCGGGGTGTACAGATTGTGGTGGTGCAATAGCGATCACCATTTTCTGTGATTCGGCCGTCGTAGAGAGTTGCGGCAGCGGAGTGATTCGTTGCATGTCGTAGATCGCCCCGCTGAGATAATCCGTTAGCCAACCCACTGGGGCCAGAGTAAAGAAAAGTAAATTGCCTAAACCGGTACGCGACCAGCGTATTTCGCCGCGATAGTCGATAGTGGTGGGTGTTGTGGTTTCTTCGAGCTTCAACTCCGCATGATTTTCGCGCTTGATGGCAACGATAGCCGGTGTTGTACCGACGTATGCATTTTTATATTTAATTTTAGCGCCGGGCTTGTCGGTGACGGCAACAAGTTGGTCGCGACCGCCTATCGTGGCGCAGGCCGAAGTGAGAAAGGTGAGCGCTGAGAGTAGGTATAAACGTTTCAACATGGTGCTGGGACATATCGTGCCTCTGAGCGGAGGTGGATGTCAC
>JAYUVI010000259.1:0-2637 GCA_043754135.1 Bdellovibrionales bacterium
TGAAACTTGCGTGGGGCTTATGCCGGGCAGTCGTCACTCGGAGATTAAACACCATTTAGACTTGCAAATGAGGGTGGCAGAAAAGCTTTATAGTCAAAATAACAAACTCAAGTTTGCTCTGCTCGTAGCGCCAACTTTTTCAAAAGCTCAAGTACAGGCGGTGTTGCCGAAGTACTCCTTCCCCCTCACCTTGGTGCAAGACGACCCCATGCAAATGGTGAGTTTGATGGATGTCATCCTCTGTGCTTCAGGGACTGCCACTCTGGTCGTGGGGCTGTTGCAAAAGCCCATGGTGATTATGTATAAGATGAATGGTTTTTCGGCGTGGCTCGCAAAACTGATTGTGAAAGGGACAGCCCACTTTGGCTTGATCAACTTAGTGTTGGGCAAGCGAGTGGTGGCCGAGCTATTTCAAGAAGATGCGAATGTAGATAAAATCAGCGAAGAGATGAATTGGCTAATTAACGACGGTCAACGTCGCGCGCAAGTGGCTACTGAGCTTTCAATGGCAGCCAAACTTTTGGGGTCAAAAGGTGCAACTAAACGTGTGGCCGATGTGCTGGCGCCCTATTTATTTTAGATAGCGTGAATTGTTGTAGAAGGTCATTGATTAATGAAATGTTATAGAAATAGCGAATATTTGAGAAATGTCAGAGAAATATAATTAGATAAATATAATCAGAGAAATATAAATAGTTGAGATATTGAACTGAATGAATATTGCGGGCCGAGTTTTTTTTAGATCATTAAGTTTCGCTTATTCAGCGGTCATGCACGTGCGTAATATGCTCTACGATGCTCAATTAATAGAGACACATAAATTTGCGGTGCCTGTGGTGAGTGTCGGCAACCTCACGTGGGGTGGTACTGGTAAAACTCCGATAATATGTGAGCTCGTGCGCTGGTCGCTCGAACAAGGTTTTAAGCCGGCTGTGATTTCGCGAGGTTACAAGGGTCAGTTTAAGGGAGTCTTACGTGTACCAATCGACGGCGAAGCCTCTGTGTATGGCGATGAACCCGCGATGATGGCAAAGCGCTTTGGCTCTGTGCCGGTTTATGTAGGTGGTGATCGTGTGGCCGTGATGAAAGAGCTATTGGCCAAAGAAAGTGTACAAATTATTTTTGCTGACGACGCTTTTCAACATCGCCGCTTAGCCCGTGCTTTGGATGTTGTAGTGATGGATTGTACAGAGAAACTAGAACACTACGAAGTTGTTCCTTTGGGCCGTGGCCGTGAAGAGAAATCAGCTTTAAAGCGCGCCGACTTTATCATTCTAAATAAAGTGAATATTGCGCCCCCCGAAGCCAAACAACAAACGCTGGACTTTATTGACAGAATTTGTGAAGGCCGTGAAATACCTGTAATTGAAAGTGAGTATTACATCAAACGATTGGTGCGGCTGGATGGGCACGAAGAGACCGGGGCGGGACGCTTTCAAAAGGTGCTTCTGGCGTCGGGCATCGGTAACCCCGCTGCTTTTTCGGCCTTGGTTGCTAAAAATTTTGATATTAAAGGCCATATGATCTTTCGCGACCATCATATTTATTCAGCAAGTGATATCAGAAATATTATCGCTGAAGCTCGTCGCTTAGGTGTTGATAAAATTTTGGTGACTGAAAAAGATGCAGTTAAAATTCGCCATTTGGCGATAGGTCACCTGCTATTCTATGTGGCTGAACTTGGGCCAAAATTAAGTCTGCGGGTGAAGGGGTTATATGAAAAAATCCTATCTCGGCTTCGTTGATTTAGTTTCTCTCAGCATTTCATCGCTGCCGATTTCTTGGCAGTTTTTTATCGGCGATATGCTCGGTTATTTGTGGTTTGATATTTTACGACTTCGCCGGCGCGTGGCACTTGAAAACCTACGCCGGTGTTACCCAGATTGGACTGAACAAAAGCGTATTCAAGTGGCGCGCGCTTCGATTTGTCATATCGGTCGCACGTTTATCGAATTTATGCGTATACCTTCGCTATTAGCTTCGGACGCGCATCGCGAAAAGTGGCGACAGAAATTTGACATTCAAGGTGTCGAGAATTTACGTCGTGCTTTAGATAAAAACCATGGTGTTTTTCTTTTGACCGCCCATGTGGGCAATGGCGATTGGGCGACGGTGGGGGTGGCACTGAATGGTTACCCAATAAGTATTATCTCAAAAGAAATTAAATGGCAGCCGCTAAATAAGTTTTGGTTCGAAACTCGAGAGCGGTTAGGCACAGATTTTATTCCGGATCGGCAAAGCTCTCTCACAATTTTGAAAAGATTAAAGAAAAATCATGTTGTAGCTTTTATGTTGGATCAATTTTTAGGTCCCCCGATTGGTATTAAAACGCAGTTTTTTGGTCAGGAGACCGGTACCGCCATGGGATTAGCGCTTTTGGCTGGCCGTTCAAAGGCCGCAGTGGTGCCCGCATATTCTTACCGCACCTCAGACGGAGTCACTCATGTGGTATTTGAACCCGAAATACCGTTTGTCCAATCCGCAAATAAAGATGAAACTATTAGAGATATGACGCAACGGTATTGCGATCGGATCGAAACTTGGGTGCGGGAGTATCCAGAGCAATGGATGTGGGTTCACAGAAGATGGAAGAAGTACAAGTACTGAAGCTAAAACGTACGGTGGGCATTTGCCTCG
>JAYUVI010000260.1:0-2535 GCA_043754135.1 Bdellovibrionales bacterium
AAAAAATGGTACGAAGCTTAATGGCGCCACGCGCGCCTTTTGGTTTAGCAAAGTGTTATAAGCATGAGAGGTAATTTATGATTGAAATGCAAGATGTGGCCTTAACCTTTGATGATATTTTACTCATCCCGCAATACTCGGAGATTGTGCCGACGAGTATTTCGACGATCAGTCACTTCGCCCGCGATATTTCGCTGAATATGCCCATTCTTTCGGCAGCGATGGATACTGTCACCGAAAGCAAAGTGGCCACGGTCATGGCGCAAAATGGTGGCTTTGGTGTCATTCATAAAAACATGTCGATTGAAGCTCAAGCGTTTCAAGTCGAGCGCGTGAAAAAATACGAAAGCGGCATGATCACGGACCCCATCACTTTACCGCCCGATAAAAAAGTGAGTGACGCGCTTGAAGTCATGAAAAAATACTCGATCAGCGGCGTGCCGATCACGGTGAACAAAAAACTCGTGGGTATTCTCACGAACCGAGATTTGCGATTTGAAACCAATGTGAATCAACCGATTTCGAATATCATGACAAAAGACAAACTCGTCACTGCGAAAGTGGGCACGACGCTCGAAGAAGCGAAAGTGATCTTGCAAAAACATCGTATCGAAAAAGTGCCGGTGGTCGACGATAATTTTGAATTGAAAGGCTTGATCACGATTAAAGATATTGAGAAAGCGAAAGCTTTTCCGAACGCGACGAAAGACAAACTTGGTCGTTTATTAGTCGCGGCAGCCGTCGGGGTCGACGCCAAATCATTTGAGCGAGTTCACGCTCTAGTCAAAGCCGGCGTCGATATCGTAGTGGTCGATTCAGCCCATGGTCATTCGAAGAATGTTATCGAGCAGGTGCAGAACATTCGCAAAGCTTTCCCGAACTTAGTGTTAGTTGCAGGCAATGTGGTGACTGCCGAAGCCACCGAAGCGTTGATCAAAGCGGGTGCCGACGTAGTTAAAGTCGGTGTTGGCCCAGGTAGCATTTGCACGACGCGAATTGTTTCAGGCGTGGGCATGCCGCAAATTTCAGCCGTGAAAGATTGCGCGGTTGTCGCTCGCAAACTTGGCAAAACTATTATTGCTGACGGTGGCATTAAATATTCTGGCGATATTACCAAGGCTCTCGCGCTTGGCGCGAACAGTGTTATGATTGGCAGTCTTTTAGCTGGCGCTGACGAAGCTCCCGGCGAAACGATCTTGTATCAAGGCCGCACTTACAAAGTGTATCGCGGAATGGGCAGTCTCGGCGCCATGGCCGATGGTTCAAAAGACCGCTATGGCCAAATGGATATCGACGATGTCGGCAAGCTCGTGCCCGAAGGTATCGAGGGTAAAGTGCCTTACAAAGGTTCAGCGTCAGCGATACTTTTGCAACTCGTGGGCGGTTTAAAAGCCGGCATGGGTTACTTGGGCGCCGGCAGTGTTGAGATTTTGCAAAAGCAGGCGAAGTTCGTGCGCATCACTCCGCAGGGTTTGCGCGAATCGCACGTGCATGATGTGACGATTACTAAAGAGGCTCCGAATTATCGCCTAGAGTAAAAAACTTAACGGAAGGGTGTGTCTGTGCAAAATGGCATTGTGATTCTCGATTTCGGCTCACAGTTTTCACAACTGATCGCGCGGCGACTACGCGAGATGGGTTATTTCACAGAGCTTTTGCCCTGTACAACGCCGATAGAGGAACTCAAAGCTAAATCGCCAAAAGGTATCGTGCTCAGCGGCGGGCCCTCGTCGGTGTCTGACAAAGACGCACCAAAGGCGCCCGTACAAGATCTGCTTAAAATCGCGCCGCTCTTTGGTATTTGCTACGGCATGCAGTTAATGGCCCAAGTTTTTGGTGGCGTGGTCGAAAGTGCCACCACTCGCGAATATGGTTTGATGGGAGTGGATTGGAAAACGCCTCTCAAAAACGTACCGCAAGAACAAAAAGTGTGGATGAGTCACGGCGATGTTGTGAAAGTGCCACCGCCCGGTTTTGAAGTCATCGGCGTTTCGAAAAACGGTCACCCGGCCGCCATGCGCGCACCGAAAATGATGGCCGTACAATTTCACCCCGAAGTCGCCCACACTGAAAATGGCACCGAAATTTTGCGCTTATTTTGTGAAGAAATTTGCAAAGCCGAACCCAACTGGCGCAGCGAAGATGTTCTCGATTACACTTTTCGTAACATAAGATCTCAAGTGCCCGCCGGCGAAAATGTTTTGTGCGCCCTGAGTGGTGGAGTTGATTCAACAGTCGTAGGCAAATTGCTCACCCAAGCATTAGGTGCCGAGCGCGTTTTCTGCGTGTTCGTCGACAACGGTTTGCTGCGTAAAAACGAATACCAAGATGTTTTAGATGTTTATAAAACCATGGGCCTCAATGTGAAGGGTGTAGACGCAAGTCAGCTTTTCTTAAGTCGATTGGCCGGTGTTTCTGACCCTGAGGAAAAGCGCAAAATTATCGGTCATACTTTTATTGACGTTTTTAAAGACGAAATTAAAAAACTAAAGAATGTCACATTTCTGGCGCAAGGCACACTTTACCCCGATGTGA
>JAYUVI010000261.1:0-6825 GCA_043754135.1 Bdellovibrionales bacterium
TTTTTATGTCGAGGCAAGTGCACACCAATTTCGGCCATGAATTCTTCGGCATGACCTTGTTGGCCACGAGCCGTGACGGTGCCTCTTAGGGTGACACTGGCGCTGTGATAACGACCATCAAGCCGACGCTTGATGTTTTTAAATCGCTTACCGACAAAACTTTCTATGGCGTCTGTATTATCGAAGTCGGGGAACTGAAAACGGATTTCCATTTAACCCTCCTTATTGTGGTCCTTTAATATAAAGGCGAAAAACGAAAAATGTCATCGCTCTGCGCGGTGTTACTGAGGTGTAACCGCCTAAAGTCACGTGTCGAATTTTTCAGATGTGATGATTTGGTTAATTTTTATTCACACTGTGAGGTTTATGCCACTTAAGCATCACTTGTTGCGATGCAATTAAATTGTATACAATTGAATTGCATTAAATCCGTAAGCACGATATCTCTTTTGCAAGTCGAAGGGGGCTTTATGATAAAATCGCATACACAACAGAGCGAAGAACGAACAAATAAAGCGATTGTCGCTTTAACCGGTTTTGAGAGTGTCCTGCCAACGCACGTTATGGGACAAACCGAGGCCGTGGCATTCTGTGCCGAAATGCACGCGAATGCTGTTTTTGCAGAAGGGCATAAGTTAGTAGTGGGGGGCGACTATCAACTGACACCTGAGAGTGTGAGATCTCTAGCGCTCCGCTACGCAATTAAACCGACGCAAATTGCTCGACGCTATTTTGAAAATTTAGATCTCGGCGTAGCGAACGCAAATATTTATGAGCGCGCGATTTACTATGGTGAACGTGCTCATGAAGTGCTGAAAGAATTGTACCCTGCGAAAGGCGTGCGTCCGGCGCATATCGTGCACGTCACCTGCACAGGGTATCTTTCGCCGAGTGCGCCTCAGCGACTGGTCGATGACAATCACTGGAATGGTCAAACCGATGTCACGCACGCTTATCATATGGGTTGTTATGCAGCGTTGCCAGCTGTGCGCATGGCCGAGGGTTTAGTTGCGGCTCGCTCACCTAATGTCGATATCGTTCACAACGAAATGTGCAGTTTGCACTTTAGCACGAACGATCATTCAATCGAGCAGTTGTTGGTACAAAGCCTTTTTGCTGACGGGCATATTAAATATTCCGCGGTGCCGGTTGACGAGGCGGCCTCGGGGTTTCGTGTACTTAATATTGGCGAGCAGATTGTGCGTGATTCTCACCAAGATATGTCTTGGGCGCCTACTGGTTTAGGAATGAAAATGTCGCTCTCAAAAGATGTACCGAGTAAAATTGGTGGTTCGCTGCGCAGTTTTTTAATGCGACTACTGGGCGCGCAAGATGAACAAATATTTGCGAAAACATTACGCGAGGCCGATTTTGCCATTCACCCAGGCGGCCCGAAAATTATTGAGGCTGTTCAGAGCATTCTTGAGCTTCGCCCCGATCAAGTGGTCGCAAGCCAAGAGGTTTTAAAAGAACGCGGCAATATGTCGTCAGCGACATTGCCTCACGTTTGGCAGAAAATGTTGGCGCAAAAAGGCGAGCCTAATAAACTTGTGGTCAGTTTAGCTTTTGGGCCAGGGCTTACGATTTTCGGCGCCTTGTTTGAAAGAATATAGGGGTGATGAAAGTGAAAAACTGGAGCGAAATATTTTTAATCGCGCCCTTCGGTTTGCAAGCGGGGACTATGTTCTTTGACGAGTTTTACTTTCACCGTAAGCGAGGTCTGCCCCAATGGGAGCGGATTGGGCACCCCATTGATACATTTTTTGTTTTACTCGGCTACGTGTTTTTGCTCGCGACTGTGCCGTCTGATCAAAATCTTTTGGTTTACGCGCTTCTCGTGACATTTTCGTGTGTGCTGATCACCAAAGATGAGTTCGTGCACAAAAAATACTGCACAGCTATGGAGAACTGGCTGCACTCACTGCTATTTGTGCTGCACCCGTTAACTTTTATCAGCGCCGGCTATATTTGGTGGAATCGTGCGAACGTGCCTGCGCTCGCTGAGCTATGGCCTTTTCTCCAAATTCAAGTGATGCTGACAGTGGTTTTTATGATTTATCAAATTTTTTACTGGAATGTGATTTATGCAACAAACAATAAATAACGATATTTACAATACACTGGGCGAACGATGGTACACGGCCTATGACGACCCTGTCGCTTTGCTCAGACAAGAATCAAAAATTAAAGCGCCGTGGGTGGTGGAGAGAATTTTTAAACACTTTCACTCGCGCCTTGCGGAGGCGACGGAAGGTGCAGTGCTTGCTCAGCCGATTCAAATACTTGATGTCGGCTGCGGTGCGGGTTTTTTAAGTAATCACCTGGCTGAGCTTTCACAAGGGCGTTTGCAGATCACAGGGCTTGATATGTCGGGCGAAAGTTTGGCGGTGGCGCATCGCCATGATAGCACGGGGTCAGTGAAGTACTGCCAAGGTGACGCCGCTCGTTTACCATATAAAGATGCAAGTTTTGATGTAGTGACGGCGATGGATTTTCTCGAGCATGTTGAAAACCCCGCCGCGATTATCAAAGAAATTTCTCGGGTGCTAAAACCAGGCGGTCAATTTTTCTTTCATACCTTCAATCGCAATTGGCTCGCCCATATAATGGTGATCAAAATGGTGGAGTGGCTGGTGAAAAATACGCCTGATCACATGCACGTGATCGAAATGTTTATCACTCCTGAAGAACTCACACAGTATTGCAGCGAAAGTGGACTCACAGTGAACGAAATGACCGGCATTCGCCCACTCTTTTCGACGCTTAACCTACGCGATGTTTTAGCGCGAACGGTGCCCAAAGATTTTTCATTTGCGTTGACAACGTCACTTAAGATTTCTTATTTAGGAGTAGCCACAAAAACCACGCGGACTGTAAGTTCATCACTAGAAAAGAGTGCCGATGAAGTTACCTACTGATATCAGTGAAGTATTGAAGTTAGAGAATCAAATATGCTTTCCACTCTATGCGTCGGGCCGTTTGATTGCTCAGGCTTATGGGCCCAGTCTTGAAAAACTGGGTCTCACATACCCGCAATATTTGGTGCTTATTGTTTTGTGGCAAAATGACGGTCAAACGGTGAAACACATCGGCGAAAAGTTATTGCTCGACTCAGGCACGTTGACGCCAGTACTGCAAAAACTCGAAGCCAGCGGGCTGGTAGAGCGCAACCGCTCCGGCACGGATGATCGGCAGGTGAATAACTACCTCACCAAAAAAGCGTTAAAGTTGAAAGAGAAAGCGGCAGAAATGAGCACGACGATTCTTGGTAAGTCTGGGCTCTCGCAGGGCGAAGCGCGGGAGTTGCGTGCCTCTCTGTATAGGTTACTGGGGCGTTTGCTCGAGATGTGATCCCAAAAGATGTCCAAATGTTCGACAAATGGGGCTTTCACCCCTAGGTTTTAAACTTTCGCGCAGAAAAGTAGAGCTCAAGGAGAGTATATTCGAGCAAATAATTCAGGCCTGTGGTAAAAAGCCGCACTATGTTTGAAAATATGAATCTCGACCCCCGCGTACTTAAATCACTCCAAAAACTTAACTTCACGAAGCCCACTCCGGTGCAAGAGAAAGCGATACCGCTTGTACTTGAAGGTCGTGATGTGATTTCGCTAGCTGAAACTGGCTCTGGCAAAACCGTGGCTTACTTGGCGCCAATGCTTCACCAGGTTTTACTGAAAGCTGACAACCATGTGTTGATTTTGGCGCCGACTCGCGAGTTGGCTGTACAAATCGGCACGGTTATTCATGATTTGACTGTGGGTCTACAGAATATTTATTCAGTTGTGTTGATTGGTGGCGCGGCCATGAGTCAGCAAGTGCGCGGTTTGCGTGCGCGCCCACGTTTTATTGTGGCTACACCCGGTCGTTTGATGGATCACGTTCGTCAGCGCACTTTGGATTTACGCAATATTACACAGTTGGTTTTAGACGAAGCTGATCGCATGTTAGATATGGGATTTGCTCCGCAAGTAAACGAGATTGTGCGATGTCTTTCGAAGGATCGTCAGACCACTATGTTTTCCGCGACATTTTCACGAGAAGTTCGCACGTTAGCGGACACTATTTTACGTGCCCCTGTAGAAATTGAAGTGCGTAAAGGTGAGCGACCGCCAATCGTGATCGATCAAAAAGTGGTCGAAGTTGTGGGCGCTCAGAAAAACGAGAAAACTCTTGAGTTGATCAATGCTGCGCAAGGTTCTGTGGTGGTATTCACCCGTACGAAAAGCCGTACCGATCGTTTACATAAATTTCTCGAACAGTATGGCGTAAAAGTGGGCCGCATCCACGGTGATCGCAGCCAAGGTCAGCGCACAAAATCAATCACCGATTTGCGTTCAGGTGTTATTAAAGTTCTTGTCGCCACCGACATCGCCGCTCGCGGTTTAGATGTTTCGTGTGTGACCGATGTGATCAATTTCGACATACCAGCGAATTCTGATGATTATATTCACCGAATTGGTCGTACTGGCCGTGCGGGTGTTGCTGGTCAGTCTTTGACGTTAGTGACTGTTGAAGATCGCAATGACTGGAATTTTATTGCAAAGAGACTGCAGCTCCCAGTTTTAGGTAAATTTGACAGTGGTCACAAACCGCAACGTCATAGTCCCAAAAAATGGCCAACAAGCAGAAAACCGCAACAGCACGGTCGCTCGCAAGGTGGACAGCGAAGAGATGAATCGCATTCGCAGGGTCAGCGACAAGATCGACCGCAACGCCGAGATGAACAGCGCGCATCGCAAGGTGAGCAGCGCCCACGTTTTGAGGGGCGACCGCAACGCCGAGATGAGCCGCGTTCAGAGCAGGGGAGCGAACAACGTTCTGAGCAAAGACGCGATCAACCGCGTTTCGATCAGCGAACTACACAAGGTGAACAACGTTCAGGTGAACAACGACCAGGCGAGCAACGTTCAGGTGAACAACGCACCGATCGCCCGCAACAGCAACCTTACCGCGGGCAAAAACCGAGTTTTGGTAGTAAAAGTCGTGGCCAGTCTCGCGGGCCTTCTCAATCTAAAAATTGGTAATCACTTTAGAACTGTGGCGTCTTGAAACGTGATGAGCTTTGAAAGTTCAGCGGGCAGAGGCGTCCATCCCCATTCCGCGGGCACTTGCAAATTTAAAAGGTGAGCCGCAACTGAAGCGAGAGTCGAATTCGAAGTCGTCGCTTTGAGCTCCACTGATTTTTTTAGCCAAGGTAGCTCAATAATGAGCGGGATATTTTTAATCACGGCAAAATCGTCGGAGTGGCTTTTTTCACGACCACCGTGATCAGCAGTGATAATGATTGCCGTTTGCAACCATAGCTTTTTATCTTTTAGCGTCTGAATAATTTCTCCTAAAACTTTATCGCAAACCTGCAATCCTTTTGAAAACTCCGGGCTCTCCCAAGAGTATTCGTGACCGGCACTGTCGGGTTCACCGCAGTGAACAAAGAAAAAACTGAGATCTTTTTCCTTGATGGTTTTAATAACGACTTTGGCCATGCCGTCGACTTCTTGGTTCCAATCAAACTCATCGACAGAATCAGTTCGCAGGTGTTTGAACTTTTCTTTCGTTGCGAAGACACCGCTTTTTTTGCCGGCCTGCCTGACTAGGTTAAAAATCATAGGCCACTTCACGACGCCTTTGTCGGGGTCCCATTTGTTCCACGTCACTTCGTGTTTGTCGGGTCGCAGACCGGTGACCATCGACGTGTGGTTGGGGAGGGTAATGGTGGGTTTTTCTGACTGGGCTTTGAAACTGTAAATGCTTTGGGCTTGTAATTTTCTGAGGTGAGGCAACCGTGGAAGCATCGGTTGCACATAAGCTGCGCCGGCGCCATCCCATGACATAAGAATCACGCGGGCAATGGGGGTGGCCTGCACGCCTATAATGTTCGCAGCGGTTGGCACGCCCGTAATCTTCGCAGCAGTTGGCGCGGTCTGAGCGGACAACGCCACGTGAATGTGGCTAATAAAAATGAAAAGCGCGATGAAAAATAATTTTGTTTTTGGCATGTGGTCATTTAAGCAGATTTGGCCAAGAAAGGCGAGCGCCCGATGATGAGAATTGAATCAGTTTACTGTGTGCTTACGGCGTTATTGATCAGCAGGGTTTTTGCAATCTCTTTATACCTGATCGAAAGAGCTTTTCGCTTCTGCCAGAGTGAAAAAACTCTTGGGCGTCTCACACTCGAGGCGCACGCCAGAAATCTCTACGCGCACGCAGTGAAGAAACATACGACTTTCGTTGTAGAGCTCAGCAATTTTCTGATTGTACTTTTGATCACCGTAGCGTGGGTCACCCACCAGCGCATTTCGCATAAGCGCCGCATGTTTACGAATTTGATGCTGGCGACCTGTTATCAAATGAAACTCACAAAGTGAAAAATATTTGTTAGTTTTTAAAACCTGAAAGCGTGTTTCGCACGGCACGCGATCTTTAGACAAGCCCGCAGGGTTTTTTCGACCTTCACTTTTATCAGAAAGTGGCTGACGCCAAATGCCTTCCTGCGGGCTGAGCAAGCCACGCAAAACGCCTTGGTAAATCTTAGTCACACGCTGACTTTGAAATTCTCCAGCTAGATTTTTGGCAGCGGCATCATGGAGCGCCAAGATCTGCACACCGCTGGTTTCTTTATCAAGTCGATGAACGGGGTAAAGCTTCTTAATATTCAATTGCTTCTCAAGCACGGTCAGCAGATTTTGTGGATCTTCAATATTGTGAACTGAAAGCCCTGCAGGCTTAACAACCGCTATAAAATCTTTGTTTTGTAAAAGGATTTGCATAATTAATTTCTTTAAACTTTTTTAAGCTGCCACAGGAGTTCAGTAGCGGCGTATCCAC
>JAYUVI010000262.1:0-3094 GCA_043754135.1 Bdellovibrionales bacterium
TGAATGAGCCGCCAGTGCGTGATGTGCTATTTCGCCCGAGTGTGGCTCTTCAGTGGGAGCACAAATGGAATTTCGGTTCACAATTGCGTGTGTCTTACGCCTATAAACCCATCAATCAACCGCACTATGCATTCCCGTACGAGTTGCGTTTGAATGAAGATCGCGCGCCTGATCCAAGTCGTTTACATTTGGAGATCAATGGAGATTACCCTTATGCGCACCTTTTGACCGTAGAAAATACTTGGATAAATGACACTTGGTCTATTACGCCGTCGTTAACTTATGAAAATCCCGAACACAAACCATATCCGTTTACCTGGCTCACCCAAACTTTTGCTGAGACCACAGCGCTCTCGTTGACTGTCGAAAAGCGACCGGGTGCTATGCGCCGCGGGCGTCGTATTTATGGCGGAGTTATGAAGCTCTTTGGTGGCTTAGAAAATGATCACGGCGATAACACCGCTAGTGAAACTGTGTTCAATTTGCGTCATCGTTATTTTATGGCTTATCGGTTGGGTGCTGAACAAAACGTCGCGCGTTGGCGTCGTCGTGAAATTCGTGCTGCGCTTGAGGGGACTTACGATAGTGCTCAGCAGGGTGGCATGATCACTTCGCGTGCCGAAATGCAGATCGATCGCAATTTTACTTTAGGCGCGCGAGTCAGCTTCATCGGTCTGCTCACGAGCGAGAATCAGCCCTATGACGGTGGGTTTTTCAGTATCAATCGCGCCAATGATACTCTCGGGTTGGAGCTTAATTATGGATTCTAGTTTTTATTCGGTCGTTGCGCTTTTTCGTATGGTTTGTTGGTCGTCGTTAGCTCTGGGTATTGTGGGTTGCGGCGGCGAAAACAAAACGCCGAAAAATATTCCTGTCGTTCACATGCAGGCTTCGACTTGTTTTTCGGGTACGTTGAGCAAAATCAGCGGTTATTTTTCTGGCGTAGCCACCGAGCGCGAAACCACCGAAGTTTGGAGTTGCTTTTCTAATATCGTGAGTGAGTTTAATACCTATGTTCGAGGGCAGAGTAACCAGCGCTACACCGCTGATGAGCTGCGAAATTTTCTCGAGTATTATTTTTTAAGTGAATACTCGCCCTCGGCGGGCGAGCGACATTTGATTTCTGATGAATTCCTAAATGAGATCATGGTGATGAAGCAGCTTTTTTTCGGCGGGTCTACGGAGACCTTCACTCACGCAGAGCTGAAAGAAGTGCTAGTTTTCTTTGAAGAGATGCGCGTTTTCACCGTCGATTTTTTGCCGCACTCGCGTATTTTTCTGACAGATAACCAATCGTTGCAGCCAACTGAAACGCAAATAGTAGCGGCAGCGGATGCAGTGGCGCATATCGTGGAAAAGATTTTTCTTCGTTTTGCTGCTAAAAATGAGCGTTATGAACTCTCACACCTCGCGCGGTTATTGCGTGAGTCTCATGTTTTTTTCGTGGCGCTTAAAGGCGAAACGCGTTTTAAGTCTGTAGATCAATTCGTGCCGTTACTTGGTCAATTTAAATATTTAATTTTAAATACTGATGCGACTGCCGTTGTGCGAAGTGATTACGCTGCGGGCCCACGCCTTTGCCGTATCTTTGCCGATATTTATTTGCGGACGAAATTCTACATCAAAAAGTCGAGTTTTTATGATGCTCCGGCACTCCAGCAGATTCAAAGAGCGGTGAATCTCTTTGCGGATGTGGTGAGTGAAGGTATTCATTCGCGGGGAGAACAGCCTATCCCGACGGAGGGTTTTGAGCAGTTTATTGTGACTGCAGGAGAGGCCGGTATTATGCCGGTCGGCGTACAGGTGGCTGACTTGCAGAGCATTTTACGCTTGGTTATTGATTCTATCCTCACGCGCGAGGTGACATTCGGGGATAGTGCTTTGGCGGCAAGCATAACACCGGGTTTAACCGTAGATAAACTTCGCTACATAGAGCGACAAGTTGTCGACTTTTTGAATGTCCAAAAAATGTTTATAGAAAATCGCGGCGACGACAGCCAGGCGGGCTGGCGCGAGATGCAGCAACTGTTGAGTGGCCCTTGGAGTTTGAGTCTTGATCATGAGCGACGTCTTATATTTTCTGGCGAGCGTGGCAGTACGAATATTGAAGGTTTCACGCAACTCAATTGGATGCGTAAGCTTACGAAACCTATTTTGCGTTTTTATATTCAAGACCCTGAGCGCCAAGGCGACCGGCTTGAAATTGCTCTAGAAGAAATCGGTCACGCTATCGAAGACGTGCGACCACTTCTTGTAGGTTTGGGCATAATAAATGTGGATGACACCGGCTTTTATAAAAGTGTGTTTCGCGAGGCCAATTTGTTTATGCCGCGTTCAGATGGCAATGAATATCTGAGCTACACAGAGTTTACTGAATATTTGCATCATGTGATCGCAGGTATGAACGCCTCGGACTATTTTATTTCTCTGTTGCCGCCAGACTGTATGAATGCTGAAGGCAAAACGGACGGCGCCTGTTTTCGCAACCAGTTTATAGAATTGAAAGAAAAAACTTTGAGCCACATGCCACATTACTTACAGCACGCGAATTCACTCACGCCACAAGCCTGGCAGCAGGATTTAGATTTGATTGAAGGCCTTGCCCGCAACGTGACATCATTCGGTGAGCCGTTTTTAAAAAGTGAAGTGATGCGGGCCTTCATTTCTATTCAGTATTTAGAAAGTCTCATGTTGCGTTTCGATCAAGATCGCACAGCGACCCTAGATATAGGCGAAAGCCTACTGGCCTTCCCCCATTTTCATCGGACGCTCGCCGACATTTTGGGGTCTGATTTTGGGAATGCAGAAGACCGGCAATATCTTGAAAGCTTCTTCACTTTCTTATTAAGTGAAGGGTCTTACCCTGGGGACGGGGTCGTGGATACAGATGTGAGGTTTTTGGACTGGCGTTGGCACCGTGAAACGTGGCAATTGAATGCAACTCGCGGCTCGCTTTTACAAATTTTGTCGAAGCTGAACCAATTAGGGCGTCAATAGTTTAGACAGACGTGTAATCAGTTCAAACCTTCAGAAATTCACCGGTCGACCGCACCCCTAAAGTGATATAACCGCCGGCAATGGTGCGCGTTTTACT
>JAYUVI010000263.1:0-7053 GCA_043754135.1 Bdellovibrionales bacterium
GAAGTTCGTGATTTACTGGCGCTTTTAAAACCTATCGAAGTGGTGCTCACCGCTAAACAGAAAGAAAAGTTTCAAAATTTGCTCAATGAAGGGGTTTCGTCAGCGGTGGCGTCGCCTATGATTACGGAATTTAATGAGCTCGATGAAACCATTGGCAGTAATTGGGGCGGTGGTCAGCAGCAGCATTCATCTTCAAAGTTGTCGCCGATGCCAATGTCGGCACGTATGCCCCCCACATCAGCGCAGCGGCTACTTACTTACGCGACACATATGCAAGGCGCACGAGTTCTGCACACACTGAAGTCCTTTGAGGTGCGCTCGTTGAAAGAGCATATGCACCTCGGCGAAAATACTTTGAAGCATCTTGAGGTTTTCACGAGTTATCGTGGCGAAGACCGCGGTAGTCTTTTTACGGCCATCAATCGCACACGCACATCTGCCGGCGCGCGCTTGCTCAAATCATGGTTGCGGATGCCGCTTCTCCGTCAAGAAGCGATCGAACACCGCCAGAGCGAGATTGAAAAATGGACACATAAACCTAGTGACTTGAAAATTCTGCGACAGACTTTGGGACAAATGGGTGATATCGAACGTCGACTCGCCAAAATATCTTACACCAATTGTCACGTGCGCGATTTAGTGGCTCTCAAGCAAAGTTTAGAAGTGGGCTTGGCGATTAGCCCTTTATGTCTAGCTGAAACAGAAGCCTCTGTAAAAACTGTGACATTTCCAAGTGTGCCTTTACCTGCAACCGCGCGCCTCACCCGCGACATGCTAACGCAAGCTGAAAAACTCGTGGGCGAAATTCATCGCTGCTTGGTCGATGAAGTTCCGCTCAATATAAAATCCGGCGGCTACATTCGTGTGGGTGTGAACCCACAACTTGATGAATACATCGAACTCGCCGACAACGGCCAAAAGTTACTCGTCGAACTCGAAGCCCGCGAGCGTGAAACCACTCAAATCAGCAGCCTAAAAGTGCGTTACAATAATATTTTTGGTTATTACATTGAGATTACTCACACGCACAAAGACAAAGTGCCCGATCACTACAAACGCAAACAGACTCTCGCCAATGCCGAACGTTACGTGACTCAAGAGTTGCATGAACTTGAATCTAAAATTCTTTCGAGCCGCGATCGTCGCGTGCAGCTTGAAGAAAAAATATTTCAAGACCTGCGCGAAAATATTTTACGCCAAGGCAGTCTAATTTTGCATCTCGCTCAATGCTGGAGCGAACTCGATGTTCTCGCCGGGCTAGCTTGGCTCGCGCTCGAGCAAAAATACACGCGGCCGATGTGGCTCACGACACAAGATTTGCACATCGAAGGTTCGCGGCACCCGGTGATCGAACAAGAAGTGAAAAAAACTTTTGTACCCAACACGATCAGTTTGAAAAACGGTCAGTGCCTCTTGCTCACAGGCCCCAACATGGCCGGTAAAAGTACGTTGATGCGCCAAGTGGCGGTAACGGCGTTACTTGGGCAAATCGGTTCGTTCGTGCCGGCAGCAAAAGCGCAGTTGCCGATTTTCGAAAAAATCTTCACGCGCATTGGCGCCAGCGATTCGCTCTCAGAAGGTCTTTCTACATTTATGGTCGAGATGAAAGAGACCGCCGAAATGCTAAGTGGCGCCAGCGCGAAAACGTTGGTCATTCTCGATGAAGTCGGGCGTGGAACTTCAACTTACGATGGCATGTCGCTCGCGCAGGCGATTCTTGAGTATTTGGTTGAAGCGGCGAAGAGCCTCACTTTTTTCGCCACTCACTACCATGAAATCACCGGCTTGGCTGAAACCCACTCGCAGATTTTAAATGCGCATATGGGAGTACAAGAGCGCGGTGGTGACATCCATTTTCAATACACTTTGAAATCGGGCCCCGCGAGTCAGTCGTATGGATTACATGTGGCTAAACTCGCCGGTTTACCGAAAGAAGTTCTGGTGCGGGCGCAGGAGCTTTTGAAAAATCACGAAGATGTGGCAAAGGCAACCACAGAGCAAGCGACAGCCGACGATCTACCGCTGTTCAACAATGCTCACAATGAGCACCGGAGTTTCTCCGACACCGACAAAAAACTTTTCGCACTCATTGAAAAATTAAGAGGCTACAAAACTCTCGAAGCAACGCCCATGCAAGCTATCCAGCAGATTGCGCAGTGGCAGCAAGAACTCCCGTAAAACGACGACCAAGAAACTATCGTCAAAATATTGGCGCTAGTTTTCGGAAAAAATTCCGGTGTGAATTATTTTTTCAACAACTCGTAGCTGATTTGATTAAGCGTTTGGTGAGCACAACGAAAAACTATCTCTTTGCCTAAAAATCGCAAGTCAGTCTTAGGCTGACCAAAGGTTTCAAACTCAATTAAGCGTTCGTGCAAAGAACGTGCGGCGGCACTACAGCGTTGCGCAGCTTCACCCTGGCCACCACGGCAAATTAGATTCTGAAAAAAGTTATCGTGCCGAATAGTGCCATCCGAATGAGTGTAAGCGCTCGCCACATGAGTTTTGCCATTTGCTTTATAAGTTAAAGACACGAGGCCAGGCACAAAATCAAGAGTGAAGTCACCATACGTAGCGAACACCAGGCGATTCAATCCGCGCGCTGGTTTGTCAGTGCTTGAAAAATCAAAGCGAGTCATGCCTAGGTTCACGATACCGGGGCAATTCACATCGTAAGGCGGCGCCAATTCTAAACGGCGAATGGCTTTGACTTGCTGGTAACCAGCGCCAAGTGCGTACGACTTTACCAAACGTTGAAATACAGCGACCTCGTCACGGTTTTTAAGCCGTTTAAATTCTTTCGAAGCCATGTCGATATCCATTTGGGTGGCAATGTCGGTGTGAGCTTCTTCGCAGTACTCAGTTTGGTCATAGCAGTTGATGTACATATTAAGGCCCGACATGCCACGAACAGTTTGTGGAGAAAGCACGGTGTGACCGCCACCGAAGTCGCCGTAACCCACGCTTGAGTCAGAGTAGACCCAGTCGGCGAGATCTAGCGAACGAGTGACTTTCGAGTAAGTTTCTTCTTTCAAACCTTTGCTTGGGTTAGCGGCATAATTACGAATGAAAGTGAAGCCGCCATCAGCTTCTTCATAAAGGTACCAAACCTGTTCGCCCACTTTGGCTTTGCTGACAAGGCGGCTTTCGGCAAATGCTGGTACGGCCAGCAGCCAACCTGTTAGAATCATCGTTAGAATTTTTGTCATTTTTACACCTCAAGGCGTTTTTAGTCTCTATTGGGTCCGTCAGACGTGGTTTGTTTACAATGAGAGTCTTGGGGACTTTTCACATCAAGGTTTGTGCCAGTCCAGGGACTTAAGGAGTCGTGCCGTTTTAGACCGATTTACTTGCCGGATTTATTGACGGAGTGTTTTGTTTTTTAATCGAAAATTAATGGCGATATGAAATGTGAAGCCAATATTTTAAGCACAGATTTTAAGCAAAACAAGTCCCAATATTTTTGCGAAAACACTAACCGAAAAACTTTGTTAGCAATACGTCGTGGAAATTTGACTAGTTAACGCTCCTTAAGACCAACAAACCAAGCCTAAGAGTCAGATTTTTGACGACTTCACACCTGCGAAAGTCGATGTCTAGATTTCATTTTTTTTAGGTTTTTGCGCTTGTTCTTCACACAAAAGACTGACAGACTTTTAGTTGGGACAGGTATTCACCAAGGGCGGTGGGTATCAGGAAAAAGTAATGCCTAGAAACATTAAGTAGGGGGGAGCAAGGATGCTCAGAGATGTACTCATACAAAAAGGTTTATCGAATCGCGAGTCAGAAGTTGCAGAACTTGTGACTAAGGGTATGTCAAACAAGGAAGTGGCGAACCAGCTTTTTGTCACCGAGAAAACTGTGAAGTTTCACCTCACCAACATCTACAAAAAGATGAACGTGAAGTCGCGCGCACAGTTGATCGTATGGTGCTTGCCACACATTGGTTTTGTGGAGAAAGTAGAAGTTACAGCGTCTGCTGCAGCTGCTTCTGCTCAAGCCGCAAGCCCAAGCACGATTCCAGCAGGTTCAGCGCCAATCGCTGGCACTAGTGGTTTTCGTGGTACCGGTAATAACGACCTCGGTATTTAATTCCAGTTTTGACGTTTAGTTTTTTATAAGCGTACAGCCTGAGCATGAGTGTGCTCGGGCTTTTTTTTGGGTTTTGCTGTTAGGTTGTTTAGATGGATGCTAAGCCTGTTTCCCAATCAGTTGTGACGATGACCGAACTGGTTTTACCGAGTCACACCAATGCTCTTCAAAGTATCTTTGGTGGCGTTATTATGTCGTGGATGGATATCGCCGCTGCGATCTGCGCTCAAAGACACAGTCAGCGACCGGTCGTCACTGCTAGCATTGATGCTCTCAATTTCGTCGCTCCCGCTTATGTGGGTTGGGTAATGAATCTTCATGCATCGGCGAATTACGTAGCGAAAACTTCAATGGAAATTGGCGTGCGCGCTGATGCTGAGAACCCCACCGAGGGAACTTTCTTTCATGTCGCTTCGGCGTACCTTACTTTTGTTGCTCTCGATGATTTTGGTAAACCGATGATAATTCGTCCCCTGCTTCTTGAGACTGAAGCTGATCGCCGGCGCAATGCGGCTGCGAAAGTGCGCCGTGAACGTCGGTTGGCGGCACGAGCAGCGAATAGCTAAAGTTTCAGGTTAAATATCTTCAACAAGGCCTGCGATGACCGACATGCGGGTGATTTTCACAATAGGTACTGCTGCCGCAATAAAGGTGCTGAACACCGTGATGAGTAGTGCTCGGGCGTAAAGGGATAGGCTTAAATTAAGATGTACGGTCCAACCTATAACCATGTTTGGCGGTGGGGGCATGGTGATACCGTTGATGTTGATGGCCTGAAAAATAAAGTGTGTAAGCAACCCGCCGAAAATAGCCCCGCACAAATTGAGAATCACTACTTCAACAAGAAGTACCCCGGTGATGCGACTCCTACGGTCACCTAAAGCTTTCATCACAGCGAATTCTCTAATACGTTCGTAAAACGCAGTGGTGAGAGATTGATTCAGCACTAAAAAAATCATAAAAAAGATCACGATTTCGAGCATGAAAAGCTGGATATAAAAAAGTTCGGCGGCTTTCATGTAGAAGTCAGCGATGTTGGGCCAAGGCGTAAGTTTGAGATTAAGTGCTTCAACGGCGGGTCGAAGAGCCTGCACGAACGAATCAGTCAATTCGGTTTTTTCGAGTAAGCCGATGTAAGAGTGAATTTGTTGCGTGTCCATAAACACTTGGGCGTCTTCGAGTCGTAAGATAATGGCACGTTCATCGTAAAGTTGCGAAATAGAGCGAAACACTCCCGCTACTTCAAAGTCGAGAATGTTGACTGAGCCACTGTAGGTTCGTGCATAAAGCGATATCATATCGCCGGCTTTTATTTTTTGTGATTTGGCTACGCCCTCGCCCACTATAATCTTGAATTTGTCGTCGTCTTTGAGCATTTCACCATTCAACATAGTAAAATAGCGAGTCAATTCCTTCTCGCGGCTAGGTATGCCGGCCTCAGCAAAAATCGCATAGTCGCGATTATGGGCCGTGAGCATGGCGCCAAATTTGAGGCGGGGAGTGAGGGTGAGAGCCCCTTGAGTACGTAATTTTTCTACCAATGCAGCGTCTTCGGTAAAAAGATATTTTTCAGGTGCGCGAAAAACATACTTTTCGTAGTCAGGCTTAAAAATTTGAAAATGGCCAATACCTGAACGAATATTGCTCTCGCGTAATTGCAGTAGAGAGTCAGAAATAAAACCTTCAGAAAATGCAATACCCGCAATACCAATGGCGATGCTTAGAATCGCGATGCTCGACCGCAGTCGATTGCGAAACACATTGCGAGCGGCCAGTTTGAAAATTAAGGGTGAAATGAATGCCGTTAAGTTCATGTCAGTTTAGTCCCGAAGGCGTGAATTAAATTGGTTCGTGCCGCACGATAAGCTGGTAAGAGATTGGCTAAAACCGTAGTGGTGAAAACTAGTAAGAAAGATCGTAAGGTGATTTCATAGTTAATCTTAATGCCCGCAATAAAACCCGTCGTCATGCCAGGTGAAGGCGGCATGGGTATACCGATTTTTGAAACAACGTAACATAAAGCTAGCCCAACCACGACTCCCAAGGCGCCGCCGGTGACTCCCCACGCGAGACCTTCAAATAAAAATTGCGCCAAGATTTGCCTCTGGTTGAAACCCACGGCTTTAGCTGTGGCAATTTCTTTGCGGCGATTCATAATATTAATGGCAAAAATATTCAGCAGGCCAAGAAACATTATGCAAATCATAAGTTGGACCATCGTGCCGAGTTGAATATTAAACAAGTCACGAGTTTTTCTATAGAATTCGGCGCGCGGCTCCCACGGGGTGATTTCGTAAGTCGGGTAGCGTGATTGAAGAAAGCTCTCGAGCTTTTTCTGAACGGACCCCATAGTGTTGATGTCGTACAAATAGATTTTCCACCGATACACCTGATCGGTGCGAAGCAGGGTCTTCATTTTATCGAGAGGTATTCGAAGCGTTGTCGAATCGAGTCCTTGATTACCGCTTTGAAAACCGCTGCCTAAACTCAATTCAATGGCATTTTGCCCGCGCTGTAAAGTATTCGCGAGTATGACGACTGTTTGCTCGGGCTGCGCTTCAATCATGTTCATGAGGTCTTGGCCCATACTGGCTTGGCCTGGTTTTACTTTGATAAGTGGCACAATGCCGGCAACGGCGGTGGTGTCGAGCACGCGAACATACTCTTGCAAGTTGACACCAACAATTTGCGCGCCTGTCATATTGTCGTTGAGACTAATGAGTCCAGCAGTATCAAGTTCAGCACTAACAAGTTGAATTTCCGGGATGGCTTTTTTTAGCTCTTCAATGGGTGGGTTGTCGATCAAAAATTTCTCAGGTGCGGTGGCGAAGTTTTCACTATAACCACTTTGGGTAATTTGAAAATGGCCGAGTTCATTCCACACATAGCCCTCGCGCGTGGCCCAGACCATCCAGCCGATAAAACCTTGCGCCAACATAAGCAGCGCCACAGCTGAAACCG
>JAYUVI010000264.1:0-2377 GCA_043754135.1 Bdellovibrionales bacterium
CCCTGAGTCTCCATGTTTTTCGACTGCGTGGTGCTACTGCGTGCCGCAAGTTTAATACCAAAAGCTTCGGCGAATTGAATTTCAAAGCCGCCTTCATAGTAGTAGCCTGAACCCATCATTGCTTCGCTCTTTTTATAATCTGTGCCCGTGGTTTCGAGTGTGCGAATTTTTGAATCGTATTGTACGTCGTTGTAATTGCCGATACCGCCACCCTCAACATAAGGGCGAAACCAATAATCGTTAATTAACTTGAGTTTCAAACCTAAATTAAGTTCGTAAGTTTTGGAGCGAAAACCTACTTCATCGAGAGTATAGGTGCCGGCGGCAGTGAGTGTGGTGTAATTGTAATTGGCAACACCTTTGGCATCCATATAGCTAAGACCAAAAGTTAAAAAGAGATTCATTACATCAAAACCGCGCTCGATTGATGTTGTGAAATACGTTCCACGATCGAGTTTGTAGTCTGTCGCGTGTGCAAGCGTGCGAAAATCGGCAACGCCAGCGCCAACACTACCTTGTACGCCCATACCGCCTTTGGGGATGCTCGGCAGACCTTTTAAGTTTTGGGCAAAACTAAAAGATGACCAACTTGTCCCTAAAACGAAGAAAAGTAAATTAAGTATAAATGCGCGATTAACCACGATCTTTTATCGACTATGTTACTGCAAATCATGAGCGTGGATTTGTCACCACCAATGAATTTAATTTGAACAGCGAACGCGAGCCTTCACCTAAACTTTCAACCTGAAACTTTAGTCCAGCTTCGAGCCTTTCGGCGTCTACTGTCAGAAAGTTATATTCGCCGGTGCTCACTAGCCGTCGACGATTGCCTGTACGTGGGCTTCAAAGGCCTGGATGCTGGCCGTTTTGGAGGATGCATGAGAATGGCTTGAGAAATCTACATGGGCCAGACTTGCCTGTAGAATGATTGAGCGAAGAATGGTTGGGCTATTTTTTCCCCACACTTGGTGCTAGACAGTTCGTGTGTAGGCCGCGGCCGTTGTTTTTGCCGCATGTGTGGCTGACTATTAATTTTTACTAACAGAAGGAGAAAATATGAATCGAAAAATTGGAAACCTGCTATTTGTAGTAGTGAGCTTGCTTATACAATTGCCGGCTTATGCCGTTTCTGAAAAACCCGTTGTAAAGCCGAAGTTAAGCGCTGACTTTCTGAAACAAGTGCAGGAGTACGCTCGCGATTATCACTTTAGCCAGCAAAAAGCGGCAGCACCCACGTTAAGATTTCTCGACAGTAGCCATCCTGTCCACCCCCAGGATCGCTGCGATGAACCCCACGAAAGTTGTTTGAACGCCGTTTGTTCGCGTATGTCATCTCACCGGTGCGATGACCGCAGCGAAGTCGACCGTGTCTTAGAAATTTGTCGCGGCGTTGATGGTAATTGCATTACCCAAAGTTGTCAGCGCATGTCTTCTTATCAATGCGATGACTTTGATGAGGTCGCTCAAATCGCTCGCGCCTGCCCACGAGCTGGTTACAACTGTGTTGAATCGATTTGCAGTAAAATGTCATCGTATCAATGTGACGATCGCGCTGAAGTTGTTCGCGTGATCAATATTTGCCACGATGTGTATGGATCTTGCATCGATGCTGTTTGCGCGCGCTTATCGAGCCATCAATGCGATGACATCGCTGAACTTGAAAGCGTTGCGGGCCAGTGCCGAGGTCGTAATTAATTGAGTAGTGACCGCTTTGCGGCGTGCTCGTTACTGGGTTTACTCGGTTGTATTGGCGGGTCAAATGAGGATGGTCTTCGACAAGGCACAGACGCAGAATGTGACGCCTTATTTGATGAGGTAGAAGAGTATTACGATATCAAAAACCGACATGGTGATCAAGAAGCCGACGAAATGTGCGCCAGCATTCAGCGCGAATTTTCAGGCATACAGTGTTCGCGCACTTACTACGAGCAACGTAATGGCGAAGAACCGATCGAAGTGAAGATCACTCACAAAGTCGATCAAAAATTTTGCCGAAGACTTGCAGCAGAAGAGTTGAGTGACATAGGACTTGGCGATGGTAGTGGTGAATTAATCAGTGACAAAGACAACAGCGTTTTACGCGACGACGATGCTCTACTTAATGACAGCCACAGCGCTCGCTAAGTGAGTCGGCCAACTGACTATTACTGGTCGCCTAGCGGCCAGCCGCTAAAGATGCTTTTTTCTCTAAATAGTAGCTGAATGTGCCGTCGTAAACTTGCAACTGATTTTTATCGATTTCAAAAACCCGTGTTGTAATCTCACGTAAAAAATAACGATCATGGGACACAATAACCACGGTACCTGGAAAGCGTTTCACCGCATCTAACAAAACTTCGCGAGATTTAATATCAAGGTGATTCGTGGGCTCGTCGAG
>JAYUVI010000265.1:0-2507 GCA_043754135.1 Bdellovibrionales bacterium
TCCGATGGAAGCTCTGCGCGCCCTGTTCACTGGCGCGAAACCAAAGTTTATGAAAATAAACTAATTAACTGGCCGCCGAAGGCTGGCCAGTTACAAAAATAGAAGAGATCGCTGTCGACATGCGAGACTTTTCTTCGTCCACGCTCGCTCTAGATCTTGCGAAAATACCGCAAGCTAAAACGATTATTAGAGAATTTCGTCAGAAGATGACCGCCTTACTTAAAGATGGAAGTAAAACCGAAGTTTATCAATTAGCCATCCAATTCTTTCCGTTAACAGATCAGGAGAACAGAAAATGAGATTATTTCTAACGTGCCTTTTATTAATAGCGTCTTTTTCGTGTTGGGCCGAAGACGGTGACAAAGGCAACGGTGACACTTACACCACACAAATGAGTGAGTCCGTGCTTTTAGCGCGAAAGGCTATTGCCAATGCTAAGAGCCTTCAATTTGCGTCAAGTGAACTCAATTTGATTTACCAGCAGTACCGCAGTCGATGGCAAGCACGTTTGAATACGAATATTAAGGTCACACCAATTAAAGATTACATTTATGATGACTCTGGCGTTAAGAAAGCCGCGCAGGCCGACAAAGCGAACAACGCCATAAAAATCAGTTGGCCATATTGGAGCGAAACCCCTGTTACTTTTGCCCAGTCTATCGTGTTAGCCATTCATGAAGCCGGGCACTTAGAAGATCTGCCTTTAGACCACACTGAGTTCGATGAGATTGGCATGAGCATTGTGCGCCAGCAGATGAGTGAATACATGGGTTTGTTTAATAAGAGTCCCTCAACCGATATGGATCGTATTGAGAGTTACCACCAATACATCAAGCTTTCAGAAACGGTCGGTTTAGACAAGATTGAAGTCATGACACCGTGGCAACAAGATCTGAGTGCAGAGGCGATCAGTCGCCTGGCTCGAGAATTAAACGAGCACCTCGAAAACATTCAAACTAGCGGGCCTTTTGCCGGTTTTATTTACCCACAAAAAATCGATTTTAAAGTCGAAGAAGTTTGCACCGATTACACCGTCAGAAATCAAATTATGCTCATGAATAGTCACGTTGAAGATCATCGCCTTAAAGATGTCAATTCAAACCGGTACTCTTATTCGATGCTTGATTTAGACACTCACTTTGAAAAAAGCAGTAGCGGCAGTGGCGCTTCGAACTATAACAACAGCTATTCGGGTCATGCTCTGGCGCAGTATCAAAGCCGAGGCCTTCACTTGCTTGCGACCGCTGCTGCCGCCTCTCAAGCCACAGGCAGTCGCGCTTACGAGTACGCTCAGTACATGCGCAGAGACTATGCCCTTCGCCGTGAAAACGCGGCAAGCAGTCACCTTCGAACGCATGAAACTCATGATTATTTAGCAGATCGCCAAACCACTGATATCATACCGAGATCATTTTGCACGAAGGTTGTATTGATGGTGAGTGGCTCAGCCACTTTACAGATTCTGCCGAGCAGAATAATTGAAGTGCGCGGCGATGAGCTGATTGCTTATGCGCTGAAAGATTTGATTGATAAGATCGACCAAGATTTTGTCGAGTTTGTAAAAATGGCGGCCAAGTTAAACACGCAATACGTTCTGAGTGCGAACGAAGATTCGGATAAAGATATGTATGGGCCGTTTTTGCCGCGCAAGACAATTAAGCTGCTGCGACAGTACGGTACGTATGGCAAAGAAGATGACTTCGCCTCTCGTCTTGGTCACCAGCCCTCGAACTTTGAAAATCTTCTCAACGAAACCTATGCTCGCTTGATTCAAAACTTGGCGAAACTCAAAGAAGAATGGGGTTCCATTCACCCTCTAGCAAGTCGAATATTTAATTCAACGGTAGAAAGAATCAGACCTTACAGTAAGGGCCAGTATTTTATTGTCTACCGTTACGCCGGGTTTGATACCGAACATAAGATGCCTGTCGTTTTCGCATTGCCACCAAGTTTCGAAGAAGCTGAGTTTTAAAAACGAGGAACGCCGGCCACTCGCGCGCGGATCCGCTCAATAGCGACTCGCTTTCGGGCAGCGCGCGTACACGCGGGTCAAACGCCGAGCGTTTGCCGAAAGCGTGAGGGCACGAGCCCGCTCCGAAAATCGCTAACCTCCGGATTTATGAAATTGCTTTACATAGAGATAATATCTATATATAATCTAGATAAATGCACCGAGGTGGATTTTGGTTCGTTTTGAATGGGATGAGATAAAAAATAAGACAAACCGTAAAAAGCACGGTGTCTGGTTTGAAGAAGCCCAGCAGGTTTTTAATGACCCTAATATTCGCTTCTTTGCTGATGGGGCGCATTCGGACCATAAAGAAGATCGCTATGTTGTGATCGGTTATAGCTCGGAGACTCGGCTACTGGTTGTAGTTCATTGTTACCGAGGAGCAGACGAGAGAGTCCGAATTATATCGGCTCGACGAGCTACAAAAAAAGAGAGGCTGTTATATGAAGAAAGAATATAATTTTTCAAAAATGAAAGAGGTTCCAAACCCTCTAAA
>JAYUVI010000266.1:0-2464 GCA_043754135.1 Bdellovibrionales bacterium
GCAAAAAGTTCGGCGAGTTTTTCTTCGGTCTGCGTGTAACCGAGAGGCTGAAGCAGACTGCGCGCAGCTGCCGGCCCACAATTATAATCGATGATTTGATCCACAACCGCCACTTTCATCAACGGCTCAACACATGTGCTTTGATCAGCGCTGGCGAACAGGTGTAGACCCATTAACCCAAGGAACATGAGTATCAAAAGCAGTTTACAAAAGTTAAGAAATGACCGCCTGTCTGGCATAGCGCGAAGTATTAGCTAGAATTTGATTTGAAGTCACATAATTGGCCCTAGTACGCTAATTGACGTGTAAGAAATACCTATACAAATGAGAGCACAACTATGAAGTGGCAGCCTATTACGTCGGTTTTATTTTATCTCACAGCAGTCTCGGCCCATGCGGTGAACGCGCCGTCGATGCAGACTGAAATTCAAATGGATATTTGCGGCGCCAATATTCGTCAGGTTGTGAGTCGTCTGCGTCTTGACTACAGCGCGAGCAAGACGCGTGAAACTTATATTTTCGATGCTGCCGACCACCACCTGTCTCAGCAAGGTGTGATTCTACGGTTACGGCGTACCGACGAAAAAGACCGATTTACAATTAAGCTGCGCAACCCGAACATGAGCCGACTCACTGATCGTTTGCGCGAAAATGGCGATTTCAAATGTGAAGTCGATCACCACGTGGGTCGCCTTTCAGATAAAGTTTACACGACCTGTTCACTGGAGAAAACCATAGCCGAGGCCGACGTTGAAAATGTTTTGGCCGAAGAAGCCGAAGTGTATGACCTGTTCACCTCATTACAGCGACACTTCGTACTAGCGATGAGGTTGAATCGTAGCGAATTCGTTGGCGCTCATAATGGCCCGGTCGTGCATCAACGGGTGTGGAAGTTCCCTCTGCCCGGTTTATCGGCTGACGCAGTTCTTGAATATTCTAAACAATATAACAATCAGCGTATTGAGTTCTCTTTGCGTGTGCCACACAGCGAGGCTGATAAAGCGAAAGGCCAAACGCTCGCTTGGCTCACCGAAAATAATCTGACTATTTGCGATTAGCTGGATTTCTATTTTTGCGAGATTTATCGATTACAACTGACGCACGCCCCACGGGTTTTTCACCCTCAAGACGGTTTTTTTTGATCACACATTGTGAATCGGCGTGATTTTCGCAAATATTGACTAAGGCTTTGGCTCCGTACTGTGAAGCGCCCAAATCGCCACCGCGAAGAACTTGCTTAGCTCCCATGACGTTGCCATTGGCTAGCGTCAGGTAACCAAAAAAGCCTCTGAGGTAAGGTGTGACCGGGGTTACATTGTTGAATGCATATTGCGCGAATGGGAAGGCCTCTTTCACTGTCTTTACGCGTGCAACACAGCCGGCATAGAACGCGCTTTTGATGGCTGACATATTCGCGTTGTTGTAGATTTCGAGACACCATTTGTGTATGTACGCCCAAGTGGTGTTTTGGTATTCGACGTCAGCTTCGAATTCTTTTTTCGGAGCTTTTTCTGGGTCGAGATCCATCCACTCATTGACGAGTTGATTGAACTGATCAGACGTTTTTTTAGTTGCCGCTAAATGAATTCTCGCCACAAGTGCTTCTTCGTAGAAGGGCTGATGTTTGGCGATACCCGTCTCAAGCATTTGGGCGACTCGGTCTGAGCGCAGCGACACATTCTCAGCGCGATCTAACGGCATTGAAACTTCAAATAATCCTAATAGCGCGGGCGCTTTATCGTGACCCGCTAAGCCCAACGCTGTTAAGAACAAAGCTTCGGCGGACTTAAAATCATTCCACGAAGTGTAAATCAAAGCCAAATTGACCATGGCCGAATAAAGAGCTCCGTTTTTCTTCAAAGCCTCTAAGTAATAGATTTTCGCCTGTTGAGAGTCATTATTCATTCGGTAGTAATTGGCGATTTTATTATTGATCTCGGCGCTTTGTTCTTTTGAATTAGAGATATGTAAAGCGCGTTTAAGTAAATCAATCGCGGTCGGGGCTTGCTGCGCTTTAGTATAAGCGTCGGCCATTTGTATAAGAGTTTTAGCGTCGAGGTGGCTGACGTCTTTTACGCCAGCAAAAAGTTGAACAGCGCGGTCGTATTGCCCGAGGGTTTGTGCTTGTAAGGCTTCTTGAAGCCGTTCAGCCTCAAGCTCAATCTGCTTTCGTTGCTGTAGGTTCTCGTATTTTAGAAAGCCACCACCAGCCACCGCACAAAAAATAATAGTGGCAAACCAACGTTTACGAACACCACTATCTCGAAAGTCAAAGAGGTAAGAAAATAAGGTTTTCGGCGCATTGATGTATTCATTGCGATCATCGGCGTGCATTTCGTCTTTTTCTACCGTCGCCGCCATATCGACGACGTGTTTTTTCTTAGAATGAATTTCTCCAGCGATTTCGCGTAGTACATGTAATTTGTGATTGATATCTTGTAGTACCCCAGCGTGCTGCAGTTGG
>JAYUVI010000267.1:0-2774 GCA_043754135.1 Bdellovibrionales bacterium
CTTCTTCAAATGTCGATTTCGCCGCTAAATCTTCAATCGTATAACCGCGAAAACATAGAGTCGCATCGATAATTGATGAAACGCCGGTTGTACAAGCGACTACTCCTTCGAGACCCTTATCGACTGCTCCCTCGTAAATTTCGACTTTTGAACTCATAGGTACCACCTTAGCCGCAGACATAAGAGAATCCTTTCTCAAAAATGTATCTGTGTTTGAGCGCGTAACCCATCCGTAGAGGCGCGCCATTAATGATCTTAGTTTATCGCTGAAAGGTGAAAGTAGAGAAATTATTTCTTCGCTAGCTTAATAACCCGGTCCTTCACCTCAGCCACGACCACAGTCATATCACGAGGCGGCTCTTGTCCGCTTGTATAATTTTGTAATTGAAAAAATATCTGATTACGAAGTTCATGCACACCTCGACCAGCATATTCGAAAATCGATTTATAGAGACGATCTTGACCAAATTCTAGTCCTTCGAGATTGCGTGCTTCAACAACCCCGCGCGTACAAAAAATTAATTTGTCGCGTGGGTTCAACGCCACCGACTGACTCACCATCTCAGGTTTCAACCCTTGCGCGATCGCCGCACAAGTGGGCTTCAATAACTTCAATTCACCGAGCGACCCCGAGTAATGAAGCGCTACAATATCCCCGGCCTTCGCATAGTCCAGCGAAAATTTTCGTCGATCAAAAACACCGTAAAAAATATCGGCGTGATCTTGGCTTTGAATGCTTGGCAAAAGATCTTCAATAATTTGTCCCAACATAGCACTCGGCTCGGTGCCGCGACGGGCTTCCATCCGCCCTGTAAATTTTAACAGCACCGACAAAAGGAGGGCCGACATCACATGCCCGGTCGAACTCGCCACTATCACGCCAAAGCGTGAACGATCTTCATGTTCAAAGACGTCGAAATAATCCCCGCCGCGAGCAAAGCTCGGCAAAAACTTCGATGAAAAATCAAACCCTTGAATGTTAGGGATTTCAGTCGGCACCAAGTGGCGCTGTATCGTATGCACGACTTTCACTTCTTGATTGAGGTCCTGAATCAAACCCTCGAGGCGACGATTAGCTGTGACCAGCTCACGGCGAAAGACCGCCAGGTCCTTCTCACGCTCCTTAATCTCTTCTTCAAGCTCGTGAATGCGCCCCTGCATGCGCTCTTTGCTGTCGTTCCCGCGATTGCCGCCGTCTTGATCGTTCATAGATTAAAATTGTTGGACGCATGACATGGTTTGTCAACTAAGCAAAATGAGCCACCAACGCTTGGGGAAGCAACGCCGCAGGTCACGCATGAAACTTGAAAAAACTACATGGCTCTCGTACCACCTTCTATATGGTTGAGAAGCCCCATGAAAGTGAACATCAGGACCACCTAAATTTATTACTCGCCGTGAACGCGCATTTTCATTTGGAGGCGAATAGCGATGCCTGCCTGCGCGAGGTCAACTTCATGGCCTACGAACTCACCAGCGTTTGCTCGGGTTTACACGACAGCGAAATTTTCAGCTGCCTGAACAAATTTATCTTCACCACAAAAAATTTTCGTCTTGCCGATAAACCCATTTTTCTTAAGCCGCTGTTAGAAAAACGCACAGGCAATGGTTTACCCCTCGCTTTTCTCTATATGCATTTAGCCAACAGTTTAGGTTTGCGGTTGGAGTTAATCTATTGGCCTCTCCACACGATTCTGAAATGGGTCAACCAAGAGGGCAAAAATCATTACATCGATTTAGGGCAAAAAGGCCGCCTGCTTTCTAAAGAAGAGTTACTCGCGATGATCAATCGTTACAGCGACAATGTGCGCACGGTTTCTTTTAAAGAAGCCCGCAACCAGTATCTCGCGACCATTGCTAGTTTTTGCCGGCAAGAGGCCGACGCGGCAGGCACGCTGAAAGCTCTCGATTTCATTTTACAAACGGATTGTGAGAACACGCGATTTTTGTCAGAGCGCGCACTGCTTCGACGCGATTTGGGGATGTTCAAAGAATCTCTCTGCGATTTTAAACGCTATTTTGCATTTACCGATATTTTGTCGGCACCACCCGAATTGGTGCTGGCCCACGAAGCTGTGCGGAGTGAATGCGAACGCCGTGAAAAGCGACCGGCTGCTGAAATCAATTAGATCATTATAAATTTAGAGCATTCTAAAAATTTGTGCTAAATGAATTTGATCTTGATCTTGCTCTCAAACTACAAAAACAGTCGATAATCAACGTCTAAGATACTCGCCAGCCGCTTGGCCATGGCTTTGCCAATAGACCGCTTACCTAATTCCATTTTTGAAAGATTGCTCTGACTAATTTTCAGCTTTTCAGCCAAAACAACCTGACTTAGCCCTTCTTTAACTCGTGCACCTTGAAGGCAGGCGCCCGCACGGCTGAATTTTCTATCTAGATTCTGGATAGCTTTAGACTCATGCATAAAGATTTTATCTTCATCAAATTCTGATCCTTTTAATAGCACAAGCACAGCCTTCGCAGTCTCTCTTGGTACTTTAAAACGTGTACTCCCCACACTCACCATTTCAGTAAGGGGCTTTTTCATGGGTGCCGACATAATATACCTCCACAATTTGTTTTTTATGATCAACGACTTCCCAGCAAACCACATAAGTCGGTCTGCCAGACTTAAGATGGCAGTGATGTTGAGATTTACTCAATTTACTATAATTTTTCCAGTTCCCACGAATTGGGCCCACGAGTTCAATTTCACGAAGCAAAGTTCTAAAGGAAATTTGAACCTGATCAGGTAACTCATAAAGCTGTTT
>JAYUVI010000268.1:0-2522 GCA_043754135.1 Bdellovibrionales bacterium
CAAAATTTGTCTGAGCCTCAACAAAGCCGCTTGTCGAATGGTTTTCTGTGGCTCAGACCAGGTATCGCCCATGTGGTCTAAGTAATAGTCGAGAATGCCAAGTGGGCTCCATTTACCCGTCACCTTAGTCACTTCCGCAGTATTAGTGGGGTCAAGAGTAAAATTGAACTCTCTCGCAGTTATAGCATTCACATTAATGCCCGCTAGAATAAGCTCGCCTATGGCGTCTTCTGAATATGATGAACCGAGTCTGCCAAATGTATAAACAGCCCAGTGCAAAGCATTTGTACCAGAAGGATATGACTGCTGAACATTAATTCGCTTATCAGCCAGAAGCATCTTCAATGCGACCGCATCAGGAAAATTGGCCGAATTAACTAATGAAAGATTCCCATAAGTTAATTCTCCGATAACTCCAGATGCGCTCGGATCAACACCATATTTTTCAAGTAAGATTTTGAATGCCTCTATGTTATTGACCGCTACTGCCGTGTGGATTGCAAATATATTTTTGGAATTGAGCCCATGCGCAAGCTCAGGCCTGGCTTCGAGAATCAGGTTAAAGAAATCCAGTTGGTGATTGCTAATAGCATCGGCTAAAAAATCAGAGCTTAAGCTGGTAGAAAGCTTAGGGTGTATTCTCAACCCCTCTTTAAAAATCATGTAGCGATCTTCTTTGAGTGCTATCGCTAATTCATCAATTGAAAAGGGCTGCACCATTTTCAAATACTCGAGCGCAACTCGATCATCTTGAAAGAGTATGGCTTCAGAAAATTTTGGTACGCGCCCTTTAGCTATTAATGCTAAGGCAATATCAGCACCCAGTGGTACTTTGGCTAGGTCTGCAAACGGGGCTATTGCCCCGTTTGCTACCAAAAAGAGTGCGATTGTTAAAGAAGTGCTCGCCGCCTCAATCAAATAGTTTTTATTTTGCCAACCGACTGTCAAATCAAGTTTTTTGCAAAAACTTGAAATGCCAGGGTGAGAGTCACATAATTCATCAGCGTTTTGAGTCAAAATGAAGAAACCGCGAATCACGTCGACTCGTCGTTCTTGAATCGCTTTCAAAAACGCGGGTTGAATACTTAAAACATTCTCACGAGCATAGTGATAAGCGATTTCAATATACTTTTGGTCACCAGCTTTAACTTTGCCTTGAACTATGGGTGTCTCAGTCAACTCCCCTTCGTGTTTTGCAAATTGCAACATGAGCACTTGTAGATCGACAGCCTCTTGTAAATCGCCTGCCGATAAGGTGAGTGCCGTCTGTGCACGACCAAATAACTTTTTATATTTTCGACCCTTATTCTGACGTAGAGTCATCTTCGCTAAGCGTTCTACAAAATATTCAGCTTCAACTAAAACTGAGACACACGTGACTTGCGTCTGGTCATCACTTAATCCGTCGGCCTCTTCTGCTTGACCAAAATCCGCGCTTAATATTAATAAGGTGATGACTAAAATGAATAGTCGACTCATTGAATGAATTCTCAGATCTGCGCAAAAGGTTAGAAAAAATGTTCACAGTACTTGCGAACTATTACCTGACAGTGGACCAAACGAAAAACGTATTTTAGACGGACACGATTTTTCCGCGGCGGATTCATAAGTCTTACAAGAACTGTCTATTGTTTGTACATTGCCCTTGCCACAGCACTCTATAGTCCAGCCAAAGTCTGCTGTAAAATACCTTCGCGCAGAGCGTGCTCGGTGACTTTCATCTGCGGCATTTTCAGCGCGTACATAATCTCTTCGAGCAAAATCAACCCGGGTACGATGATATCTGCACGCTTGGCCTCGAGCCCCGGCACCCGACGCAACTCACGCGGGCTCATCAACTGCAGCTCACCCACAAGGCCCGTCAAATCCATGCGCGAGATCACGCGATCGCCGCAACCCAATTTTTTTAGAATTTTACTGGCCGCGCGAATCGTGCCGCTCGAACCGATCACCGTCTGTACCGGCCGCGCGCCCACTCGCGCACTCAAAGGCATAAGCTTCTCACGAATATATTGGCGCAAAGCCAGAGTGGGGTGCAGCTTCCCGCGCTGAAAATGAACCGGGCTGGTTTTAAAAAACATCTGCTGCAACCGATTGGCGCCCAACCGATAGCTCTCACAACACAAAATTTTATCACCCAAGCAAATTGAAACTTCGGTACTGCCACCACCAATATCGACAAGCGCGTAGCGCCCCTTCGGTAAAATTACATTCGACATAATCCCCAAAGCGATCAACTCACCTTCTTCGCGCCCACTAATCACCCGCACATCAATACCCGTGCGCATCTTAATGGCCTTAAGCATGACCTTAGCATTCGACGAGGAACGCAAAGCGCTCGTCCCAAACGCCACCACATGTTGAACCTTAGCGTGCTTCATCATCCGCCGATACCGCACAAAGGTTCGCAAGCAACGTTGCATACCCGCGGGCGAAAGCCGACCTGTTTTATAAACGCCATCACCCAAACGAATCATGGTCTTGTCGCGCGAGAGCAGCTGTACACTCCGGCTATTCAAACG
>JAYUVI010000269.1:0-2018 GCA_043754135.1 Bdellovibrionales bacterium
AAAAAAGCCCGAAGAGTTCAAAGAGGTCCAACGATTAGTGATGCGAGCCGTGGCCACAGTTATTGAAGGCATTAAGAAACTTTCTGAAAAGGGCCGCGCGTGAATCGTTTCGAATCGGTTTTAGAAAAAACCTTTCGCTTTTTTTCGTCCATCAAGCTTGCGATCATCGTCATATTTTCTCTCGGCGTGATCTGCGCTACCGGCACGATTTACGAAGCCCGTTATGATGCCGAATACGCCCAAAAAATGGTTTATCAATCACCTTACATGTATTTTGTGATGGGCCTACTATGCATCAACCTGATCAACGTGATGGTCGATCGCTGGCCATGGAAGCCCCACCACACGGGTTTCGTACTCGCGCATATTGGCATTATTATTTTGCTCATGGGCTCACTTATCACGCAGCTTTATGGCGTTGATGGCTCTATGGCTTTTGAAATTGGGCAGAAAAATCGGCATGTGTCTCTAAGTAATACTGAAGTGACCGTGTATGCGTCGTTTGGCGATGGCAGTTACAAACTTCTCCAGTCGGTTGAGGTCGATTTTTTTAAACACCCGCCGGAAAAAGAAGCGTACGTGTTGCCCGTTGGGCAAGATCAGCTCGTGGTGAAAGAGTTTTACCCGTGGGCTCAGCGTGATCAAAAAATCGTGCCTTCGACCCAGGCGCAGGCTGGGCCGGCTATTCGCGTGCAGTTGCAAAATGAGCGCGTGAATTTGACGGAGTGGATGAATCGATCGCTTTCAACACCTTGCGAAGATTTAGATCTCGGTCCAGCGAAAATAGTTTTGTGTGCTGAGAATGCGCCGTACAGCTATCGCGGTGGCAATGAAATTGTTTTGCGGCCCATAAAGCCCAAGGGTGCAGCGCCCGCCGATAAATTAAAATACGAGATTTACACGAAGAGTAAGGGCGGCCAATCAAAAGCCGGCATTCTCGCGGAAGCCGACACCATCGAAACCGGCTGGATGGGCCTGCGACTCACGGTTTTAAAATTTATACCGCACGCGGAACAGCGCCTCGATTACCGCAAACGTGATCGCCCCAACCCGACGCTTATTTCGGCCATTCGCGTGCAGCTCAATGGTCAAGACACATGGGTGGGCCTCAATTCTAATGTGCGTTTTTTTGCCGACAACATGATGTATCTTGTGGCTTATCGTAATCGCCTACTCGATGTGGGTTTTGATATTCGCTTAGAGAAATTCAATGTGGGACGTTACCAAGGCACGAATCGCGCGATGTCTTATGAAAGCCTGGTTGAAGTTGATGGTTTGGGCGAGCAGCTGATTTCAATGAATAACCCGCTCAAGCACGGCGGTTACACATTTTATCAAGCGAGCTTTCAAGAAGATGACAAGGGTGCCGCGACCACTTCAATTTTGTCAGTCAATAGAGACCCAGGTCGCGTACCGAAGTACCTCGGTTCATTGTTAATAGTGATGGGTACGATCGTTATGTTTTATTTTAAACGTTATCGTATGAAAATTTTTGGCAGCGGCAATAAAGCTGCGGAGTCGTAATGAAAAATTTAACGAAGTCGCTCATAAATTTTTTAAAACTGGGCCTACCGCTGTCGGCTGTCGGCTGCTTGCTGACGGTTACCGTTTTTCTTCTCACTGCCGCTCGCGCTCACGCAGATCTTGGTGCGCTACCCGTGCAAGACGGTGGCCGCGTAAAGCCTTACGATACTCTCGCCCGTGAAGCGCTGAGCCTGGTGTGGGGCAAAGAGAATTTCAAAGGCCGGCCAGCAACAAGTGTGGTGTTGAGTTGGATGCTGATCCCCGAAACGTGGGAGAAAATAGAGTTTATTCTTATTCGTCATGCCGGTTTACGAGAAGCAATGAAGCTAGAAAAAGAAAGACTATACTATTCACCTCTCGAAATTTATCGCAATGATCGACTCAGCCTATTGTTGCAAGATTTGCGTAACCGTCGAGATGCCCAAGAAAAACTCGATCCGTTTTTTCAAGCCGTGCAAACTTTAGAAAATCAATTGTCGACTTTTCAAGGCATG
>JAYUVI010000270.1:0-2121 GCA_043754135.1 Bdellovibrionales bacterium
TAAACACAATAACAAATCCTCTCACCATACTTATTCCCCAACACTCGTATGGCGGAGTTTTGTTGGTGATCAAAATGATTGATACTGGCATTCGCACAATGCCTGCCGATCTGCAAAGTAAGTCATTTGATGATCCGCTCGTAAAAAGTCGATTTTTAGCGATGCTTCATGCCATTGCCATACAGCCTAGCGCGGTTAAATTAACCCACATTCTGCTTGGCAACGAAGTGGATGCTTACATTTCAAGCCATCCGTCAGAACTCAACGCCTTTAGAACTTTATTGAGCGCAAGTATTACCCAACTGCACAAAGATTTACCCGGGATCAAAGTGGGCACGATTACAACATTTGATGTATTAAACGACATGACCCGTTTTAACAAACTTACAGAATTTAGCGATTTTATTAATTACACCTATTACCCCATTAACGGGTTGTCAGGTGGCAATATTGCAGTCGGTTGGCAAATGCGCCCACTCAACGAAGTCGTTCAAGACTTACAAAAAATGTCAGTGAGTGCCGGCACTAAATCTTTCGGGTTTACAGAAATCGGTTACAGCGCCTCAACTCAAAATAATTCATCTGTAAATTTACAATCAGATTTTGTGAACACAGTTTTTAATACGCTCGACGGTGACCGCAAGAAAAACCGCATTGAGTTTATTTCATGGAGCGCTTTCGCCGATTACCCCACAACTTTTTGCGCTGGGTATGCAGCCGACCAGAGCATTCAAGCCTCTGTAGAATTTTGTGCCTTTCTCGAGCACTTGGGATTAAGAACCACGACAAACGTAGCTCGAAAAGCATGGGACACTTTCGTCGCCAACATTGCGGCGTGGAATAATTAAGCAAATAATTTTAATCTTATAGATGGTTGAAGCTACGTTGACTTTTGGCAGGTCAGCTCGTTAAGCAGTCTCGCTGTCCATGTAAATATCGTTTAAAAACAATTACTTAATCCATTATTTATAATAATATGTAACTCATTATAGACATTTATTGAAAATTGACTATAATGAGTTACATATGCCAGCATCATCTCCGTTTAATGGCTCTCAGCTTAAAAAAATTCTGCGTCATCTAGGCCAGCAGATTCATACACGTCGTAAAGGTCTAAAAATAAGCGCAGTGACAACGGCAGAGGCGGCAGGCATTTCACGAATGACATTAAATCGAATCGAACATGGTGAGGCCTCAGTTACGATGGGCGCGTACCTCAACGTGATCTCAGTATTAGGGCTCGAACTCGAATTGCTCGATTCGACATTACATAAAAAACTGAAGCCCGTACCCGCCGCCAAACTCACCAATAAAATCAGCATATCTGATTACCCGCAACTCAAACGCTTAGCGTGGCAATTGAAAAGTCAAAAAGAACTCAGTTTGCAAGAGGCTCTCGATCTGTATGAGCGCAATTGGCGACATGTTGATTTGAATAAAATGAATTCGCAAGAACGCGAATTGATTCAAGCATTGCTCACGACTTTCGGCAGGAGGAGAATTCTTGTTTGAGCGCGATCATCACCTTCGTATCGCCACTATATTGCAAGCACTTGATGCTGACAAACTCATGACCTTGGAGTGTTTATTCGGAGGGGGGACCGCCATTGTCTTGAGCCACGGCGAATACCGCGAATCAGTCGATTTAGATTTTTTGATTTCATCTAAGACTGGATTTCGCGAACTTCGACAATTGTTGACCGGATCTGATGGTATAACTTCAATTGTGCGCTCAGGCTTTCGACTTAACTTAGCTCGAGAGTTACGTGCAGATCAATACGGAATTCGCACTATGCTTGAGGTGGGCGATGTCGAAATTAAATTTGAAATTGTTTTCGAGGGTCGAATTTCATTTGAACCTTCTCACTCCAGTGACCGCATATGTGGCGTTGCAACTTTAACTCAATTAGATTTGGCGGCCAGCAAAATGCTTGCCAATTCTGATCGATGGTCAGATGACTCTGTATTCAATCGTGATCTAATTGATCTTGCAATGCTTGATTTGTCACCGAAGCTTCTTAACGATGCCATAAAAAAAGCTTCGAGCGCATACGGCGATAGCGTTACAAAAGATCTACAAAAGGCCATTGAAAAATTGCGAAACAGACGTGGTCGCTTGAA
>JAYUVI010000271.1:0-2999 GCA_043754135.1 Bdellovibrionales bacterium
TGAAATACGGCTGGCTGTGCGAATGACCCAATTCATTTTAAAACCTCCGGGCTCTCGTTAGTTTTTGTAAAACTTCATCTGTAAAACACGCTGCGTTAATTAGAGCAAGTGAAAATCTTCATCACTCTCATTCACGCGAAACTTCAGTGCTGAACTAAAATAATTTCACTCATGCTTTGCAATTTTTCTAAAGCGTGAGCGATTCTCCTTTTAATAAATTTTTCTCACGCAAACTCTCGATCAAATCATGCGGAGTGGTGAGTGTCTCTGCCTGCATTTGTAAATCATAACGATCAAAAACGCCGTTCAATAAAAAGGACATGAGGTTCACGCAGTTGCTAGTCAAGTGATTCCAATGACCGCGAAAAATATAAGCTTGTTCAGAAAGCATGTAGGTTAAATATATTTTCTGCTCTGGGGTTAATTGCAGTTCGTAGAGATACATCTCACGCTTTTGCCTTAGGTACTCGTCACGTGCATTTTTGTAGGAGTGAACCGTCATGCGTGAATCGTAACGACCTGTCACTCCATCTAAAAGTGGCTTAACGAAAGCGCCTTTTTTATATTTGAAATACTGCATGGCTGAAGTGAAACCGAGACTTAAATGCTCGTCAGTGTCTTGTAGACAATCGGCATTCACGACTGGACGTTCCCGCGCGCAAATCGCCAGGACCACATCGATGTGGCCCCAACGACTCAGCAACTTTTTACCTTCTGTCGCATATGCAACGTAGACGCCATAAATACGACGAGGGTCCACCCAGCGTGCATAGCGTGGGTTCTCTTGTGTCTTGTCGGTGTCGAGAAAAGGTTCTTCATCTACATTTAAAAAAAGCACCGGGTGCAGAGGCACCTGATATTCATTAGGCTGAAACAATCGGCGCAAATAAAAATGTGTTGCTGGTCGTTTGAGCGCGAACTGAGGGTCAAGCAAATAATTTTCAATGACTGAAGCCAAACTGTAACTGGGGCTTACCGTTTCTGCGACCGATACGTAAACTGAATCATACCCAAACTCGCGCAACTCATGCTCGGGCTCATAATAAAATCTCTGACGGCTTTTATAGCCGAAAGCAGTTTTCTCGAAAAAGCTGACGTTAATATAGTCGAGACGATCTGAAACTCGATACTGGCGCGCCATTTTATAAAGGCAATCAGGCGCCATGGCCGCAGCATGAAGACCGTGCAAACCACCCTGCATTGTTTGCCGACACTCTCCGACGGCTTCACTCTCTTCGGCGGTTGGACCTAATTTATCGAATGCCACCACCGTTTGGCGAATGCGCGCTCTGAGACCTAGTAAATTGATTTCTTGATTTGATTTTTGTGCGAGAGAAAAAATCTGCCGCACCATTAGCGGCAGGTTATAAAATTCGGATTCAATTTGCTCAGGAGTTGGCGAGGCCCAAGCCCCGCTCGTAATGATAAAAATGGCGACGAAAAAACTAGTACGAACCGTTAATAACATTTTCAAGCATCTGACGGTGACAGCTTAAATCTAAACTACACAACTGTGGCGCTTGATAAAGACGGCTTTGTCTAACATAGGTGTTTTGCTCGACGAGTTTGTAGCAACCCACTTCGTTGGCATCGTCATCGATCTGTTCGCAAATCTGTGAGGCTTCATCGACGAAATAGCGATGCGGAACTGTGTAACTTTGAATGTACTGAGGCATGTTAGAACGCATGCACTCAGCAACTCCCGCGGCGTTCGCTCTGTTTAAGCAGCTGCCGTAAGCCGACACCATGTTGTCATTCACGACGTTGCCTGGGCCACTGAGATTTGTAATCATTTTGCCAAAAAGAAACGACTGACAAGAGACATCATTACCGCATGCAGGTAGCAATTTTTCAATGTAAACCGCGCGATAATCATAACTGTCTTGATAGTTCGTGCCTTCATACTGTTTGCCGTCTTTAAACTGATCAGCGTTGTAATTGTATGAATACTCATCATCCTGATCATTGTAATTATTAACTGCGGGTAGATCATTGCCTTTACCAGGTAAATGGCCGTCTGGTACGCGACGTTGTTCTCCAGGCGTGTCTTTGATTAGTCTTTCTGGTGAAGCGTAGGCGGCTGCACTTACCATCAACAAAATGGCAACAGCATTCGCGGTTTTTAGTATGTTTTGAAAATTCTTTTTCATAACGTCTCCAGTGATTGTGTTTTTTATCTAATACTTATTTTCGTTTTTATCTAGTTCTTCGTTTCTCTGTAACTTTTACGGTAACCAATTTATCTGTTCATATTTTTCGCAATCGAAAAAAAATGACCCGCGGCTAATACCCACCGGCCGCGGCAGCGCTTTTAGCGCGCTACCGTTGGGGCTCGCAGGCTAAATTTTTCATGCATAAGAGCGCGCAGCTCAAAGGCCAAACCTGGTTTGCCTTTACGATCGTATTTCATTTCGCGCAAAATCTGCTCAAGTTGCAAACCGTTCACCAAGTAATGACCTTGGCCATCAGTCGCTTCTACTTTCTCGGCGATCATTTGAAACTCTTTCGCTTTTTTAACAATTTTTCTGAAGTGAATCAGGTACTGCGGCATCATTTTGATCAAAGCCACTGTGTGCAGCACGGTGTAGTGCATGTAGCGAATTGATGAACGCGTATCCATAACCGAAGGCCACATGAGTAAACTTTGATCGAAAAGATCTTCAGCAATGCTCATGTACGGCGGGTTCACCAAAATTTGTTGGCGAAGCGCCTTACGCTTACCGTAGTAGTAGTTTTCAGCAACCAAAACGGCGGCTTTTAAAATGGCAAGTTTTAATTGCGGGTTGTTCTCGTCGCGCAACGCCGGTGGGCTTGCTTTCAACTGCGCAGGTAAATCAGCAACAAAATTCAAACCCTGAGCCATAATAATCGCGGGGATCAACTTCGTGCCATCGCGAACTTCTGACAAAATATGAGTGACACCCGCTATGTATTTTTCAAGAGCGAGTGGACTCGGCATTCCGTAAGCTTCGTCATGAATTCTCTGCAACTCGTCTTTC
>JAYUVI010000272.1:0-3573 GCA_043754135.1 Bdellovibrionales bacterium
ATTTGTTACCAAGCGCACATTTTTTTCTCTCGCTTGATTTTGAAAAGCCTGGATAGAGCTCAATAATAAATCGGGCAATGAAAATTGAATCTTTTCAACGTCCATGTGACCGGCTTCAATTTTTGACAAATCAAGAACATCGCCGATCAAACGCGATAAAAGCTCACCATTTTTTTTCACGCTTAGGTAGTATTCCTGACGTTTCTCTATCTCGATATCTGGATTCGCAAGCAGCTCAGAAAACCCGAGTACAATACCCAGCGGCGTGCGAATTTCGTGGCTCATGTTGGCTAAAAAAGCAGTTTTAGCTTGGTTAGCAGCGGCCGATTCTTCTTTAGCACGAATCAAGTCCTCTTCAATTTTTTTGCGATCGTGTATATCAGTGCAGGTGATGATCCACGACCCGGCTTCGCCACTTGGTAAAAGATCAGGTACTGCGCGCAAAATATGCCAGCGGTGACAACCGTCGACATTGCGTAAAAGGCGACATTCAATCTCGAAGGGCTCACCTTTCACCAAATAATCTTTAAAATGCCGAAGAAAATTTTCGAGATCATCCGGGTGAACCGTACTTTGCCAACCACGCCCAGAGTTTTGTTCAGTCGATAGCCCCGAATAAAGTAGCCAGAGGCGGTTGCAATACTCGGGAGTGCCATCAGCTTGAAACTTCCAAATAATGTGGGGGACGGCATCGGCGAGAAGGCGATAGCGATTTAAACTTTCAAGTTGCGAGGTGGCCAATTGTTGACCACGCTCGCGCGCTTCGGCTTTGCGTAAACGCGCAGCCTGCTCACGAAGCTGTTTATTTTTACCAAAGTTTTTGACTAGCAAAGCGACTTTTGAAGAAAGCACCAACATCTTCAAACCGAATTTGCCATTCTCATAGACACTGAACGCTCTTGTGCCATAGTTTCCCCCAAAACTTTTGAACTCATTGTTAAGTTTTAACCTGAACTTATGCAGATTAAGGCAATGGGAAAAAATTGCAATTAGGCAGTCAATAAGATTTCGGTATAATTATTTGAGTAATCTTTTAGGTTTCTACACAAACATTGCGAGCAGCGTGCAGAATTAAAATCATTTCAATACGGCTTCAAGTTTCGCCAAAAACTTTTTACGTGTTTGCACAGCATAGAGCATATCGCGACCAGAGAAAGTCTCGATATGACCCCCTTTTTCAAGAGTCCACATCTCTTTCGGCTCGGCAGCGCGGTCAAAAACTTCGCGACCCAAATCGTAATTTATAATCTGATCTTCTTTTGAATGAATGACGAGCAGCGGGAATGGCGAAATCTCTTGAATCCGATCTTTTGGTGCAAAGGCATCACTCATGACGAGCCAACCGAATGGTTGCATCGCCCAGGTCAACCAGTGGCGCGAAAGCACTGACTTCGCGGCAGATCGATAAGACAAAAAAGTGGAGTCTGCGACAATCAGTTTAGGTTGAATTTCTTTTTTCATTTCGATTACCGTGCGAAGGGCCACAGCACCGCCCAAACTCTGGCCATATATTATCAGGGGAACGCCCGGTTTTTTCTGCATCACTACACGAATGGCGGCTTCGCCAGTTTCGATTGTATTTTTTGGCGTGGCTTCGCCTTCGATGTCACCATAACCGGGGTAATCGAAAATAAAAAGATCGTAGCCCTCTTTAATCAACCAATACAGTCCCATGAAGTGCGCTGAACGGTTCTGACCGTTACCATGAAAATAAACAATGACAGCTTTAGGTTTCGGACTGCTTGCGAAATACCAGCCGACAAGACCTTGCTCTCCCGCAACCGTTTGCGCGGAAAAGTTTACGTCTTCGGGTTGCGGATTGAGCTTCTTACGATCGACGTACATGATGCGATCGGGGGCATACAACATGCTTGTGCAAGACGACAAAAAAATCGCCAGCATGACAAAAAGAATTTTTGCAGACAAAGTGCGAAGCATGGGCCATTTCAGCACGTGATTAGACAAATTGAAAGATCGAAAATGCACAAAATCTTAACAGTTATTTTGCTTTTCAATTGGGCGTGTATTCAAGCGCAAGCCGATGAGGTCGTGGCGAGTGAAGATGAAAAGCAGATCGCCGCTTCGGTTGGCTGGTTGCGTCTACTGCATTACTTGCGTCAGGGTTCGGGTTTTCGCAGCGAGCTCGATGGCGCCGAGTTTTTTTTAGCACGTGATGGTCGCACAAATCCGTTAGCAGAGCTCCTCGCCTCTCGTGCGGCCATGAGCGAAAATCGTGACATCGGCACACTGAAGCTGCACCCGCAATGTGCCTTCCCGGAACGGTTTCGCTTTTTAAAGCAAACTTTCAATATGAAAATTCAAGCGGTGGCTTGCCCAAAATTTCAAGAATTTCTGGCGCGCTACCATAGTCCGAAGGCCGTGAGCTTGATCTTTTCGAGCGCCTACCCCAACAATCCCTCGTCGATGTTTGGCCATACTTTTTTGAAAATTGAATCTGAGCGCGAGTCTGATCTGCTTGACTACGGCGTGAACTATGCGGCGCTTGTTCCTCCTGGCGAGAACCCTTTTGCGTTTATATATTTCGGTGTACTGGGCGGATATCGCGGTCAGTGGTCGATGGAGCCTTACTTTGTCAAAGTGAATGAGTACATCAATTCAGAAAGTCGTGATTTGTGGGAGTATGAGTTGTCCTTGTCGCGAGAAGAAACTATGCGGTTGCTTGCGCACTTATGGGAGCTCGAAGTGACTTCGCATTTTCAGTATTACTTTTTCGATAATAACTGCTCTTATCAAGTTTTGCGCGCTATTGAGGCCATTCGCACGGATTGGAATATTTCACAGCATCGGATCTATGTGATCCCAGGCGAGACAATTAAGCGATTAGAAGATATACCGGGGCTTATTCGCCAAGTGAATTTTCGCCCTTCGCTTTACCACCAATTGGGCACTCGTTTTGCTGCACTCACGAGAGGGGAGCAGACGACTGTTCTCAACTTGGCTCGTGAAACAGACACGCTTGCGGCCGACGCTACAGCCGTTGCCCAAAACGCATCCGTCAAAGAACTCGATGTGAGTTTACTGTTGGTGCAATACTTCAAACATAAACGCAGAAAAAAATGGAGCGAACCAGAGCAGCAACGCGAAAACCTTTTGTTGGCTGAACGCACCAAGAGAACCGAAAAACCCGAAGCTTACGTGTCACCCCCTGAACACTTGGTATCGCGACCCGAATGGGGCCACGACCCTTACTCTTTGACGACTGTCGTAGGCGCCAATTCGCATCCTGATGCTAATAATTTAGGCGACACTCGCGGTGGTGGTGAAGCTTCACGTGGTTATTTTGGTTTGCGATTGAAGACGGCTTATCATGATCTACTCGCTAGCGATCGGGGCTTCGCGCCGTTTTCGGAAATAGACTTCCCGTGGGTGGAGCTCCGCTACCGCAATGACGAATTGCGACTTTATCAACTGGGCGGGCTAAATATTACGTCAATTTTTCCAGTTACGCGCCTAGAGCAGCAACTTTCTTGGCGCATAAAAATTTTGTTTGATACCGATGAGACTTCGGACTGCCGCGAATGTCTGCTCTTGCGGGGGGAAGGCGGCGGTGGG
>JAYUVI010000273.1:0-6738 GCA_043754135.1 Bdellovibrionales bacterium
TAGCCGCCGCCACCTGAGCCTGTCGGCTTAACCGCATAAGCTCCGCTACTTGTGAGTTCGTGCATGTGCGCATCGAGTTCGCCTTCGCACAGACCCCACTGGTGAAAACAATCGCGAGCCTGATCAATGGCTTTTGCTAAATGAAAAAACCCTTCGACCTCGTTATTTTGCAAAGCTTTTTCCGCCAAGGCTACGGCCTCGCGCATTTGGTTATCGATTTTTTCACCGACATGCGGAGTCCGCTCGATCAAGTCACAAACTTTTTTTACACATTCTGAGGTCACTCCACGCTTACCTGAATAAGATAGGTACATACGCGGTGACCATTGGGTCACAAGCGGAGTACGCTCCCCACCACGCATAAAGCGCAAAGGCTCGCCCTCAAGTGCCACAGCAATGTCGACACCGCTGCTCTGGCCGTGAAACAGACCTTCTAAATCTCGGGCGAATTTATAAACTTCATTGGGTGCCACCCACTTCAAATGCGAAAATAATTGCGCCACACCCACACACAACGCGGCCGACGCGCCAAGACCCGTCCCCAACGCCAACGCATTTTCAATGGTCAGTTCACCAAGCAGGTCCGCGCGATCACGCTCAACTCGTTGCAGAGCATGCTCGATCAATCCCCAAAAAATTAAATTCAGTTCATCACCACGTTCGCCACTAAAGCTTAAACGTAAGGGTTTGTCGGTATTGCGAAACACAAAATTCATCGTATAATTTTTTAGTGGAAAAACCAAAGCCGCCGACCCACGTAAAACTGCATGTTCTCCAGCTAAAATCCATTTACCAAAAGTCCGCGTTTCAAAACTCATAAAATCACAACCTGCCCCGGCAGAGCCGCTTCAATTTGTTGTTGCATTTGATGTTTCAGCTGGGCTTGATCCGCGCGGTAAATTAAATGCACGTTGGCGCCGGCATCCATAGTGACAAGTGGACCATCGCCTTTTTCGCGCCAGTAAGTCGTGATTAAATTGAGCACCACAAGACTCGCCGGCAACATGTACTGAAACGCCGGCTGTGAGGTGGCGAAGAGCGCATGCATGTCCCAAAACTCGGCCCAAATGATTTGATAAGCCGCAGACCAATCTTGCACGCGTAAAGCTTGAATAAGATCTGTCAACCGACGTTCGGCCCGCACTGGGCGATCGTGAAATAGTAAACTCGAGGTGACGCGTTCATGCGCATCGCTTGAGCCAATTGATTTTTTCTCGCGCTCCACCACCACGACTTGGTGTTCGGCGTCAGCATAACCAACATCGCAAACTGAAATACCTTCGCCACTCCACAAAACATAGGGCGAAAGAAAACTTCTGATTGAAGATCCTGAACCGATGCGGCTCAATTCAGCCACCCGAGCGAGCGGCAAATCCAGTTTTGAGTTTTGCTTTAGAGCCAATTCAAAAGACGCTTGGGTAAGTGCCGCAAAACTTGAAGCCGAACTTGCGATCCCGCAATCAGAGGGAAAGTTATTGGCTGACTTCACAGTGAAGTGGCCAACAATGCCGAGCTTTTGCTTTAAAAATTCAAAATGCGCTAAGTAACGTTTGCGCCCACGTTCACTCAAGTGAGTCGCCATCCAACCGTCAGCATTTTTAAAACTGTTTGAAGCCGAAACGACCAAAGGCTCCCAAATATCATAGCCACTTTCAATAGGCTGAATTTCAACCCGTGAACGTAAGTGATTGAGAGTGAGCGAGAGTGACGAATTGGTGGGCTTATTGCGTTCCGCGCCCTTCACCTTGCCCATGTATTTGATCAGCGCAATGTTAGATGGCATTTCAGCCGCGGTAACTTCAATTGCAGCATCGGCTTTTAAATTACCCATGCGGTTCGCTTTCAAGTTCAACCCCGCGAGAGGCCGACTCGATCGCCACCTGCAATCCTTGTGCGATTTGCGAAGTATCGCCGGCCATGCTTAAACCCATTTCACTTAAACAAGCTTCAAGGTGCTCGCGATTTTCCTTCGCTATAAAAACTGCCACTACATCGCTACCTAGAGCCCCACAACCTTTAGCGGCGCGCACGAACGGTTTAGATAACAGTGATGTCACGATCACCTGTGTGTGTTCAGCTACCAAATTCATTTCAAGAAGCTCAGCGTAGTAATCATTCACGCTATCGAAAAATGCTTGAGCATCGCGTGCGTTCAACGTTTCAGAAGCTCGCGCGAAAATCCACTCGAGCTCTTCAGTATTCACACGCTTTAAACCGCGTAAGTGTTCGTGAGTGGGCAATTTCGCGCCGGTGGGCACAAGCACGACATCGTAGTCATCAAAAGGCCAATGAAAAGCGCGCGCTTGAAAGGGCTCCATGTGAAAGAAGCACATTCCGCCGACAAATTGACCGACAAGATCAGCACCACTCGCCCGCAGACCTTCGGCACTCACTGTTTCTAATTGACGATACGCACGCCAAATCTGTTCAATTTTAAATTCGTCGGTGGGTTTTTCTAAAGCTTTCGCTTTGGCCGGATTTTTCAAAATTTGTGTAGCGATGTGCGAGAGCAAATACTGCGCACTCGAAGCGCCAAAACCACCGCGCTCAAGATGTGGGTCTAAAAACTGCACATCGACATTCTTAAAAACAAGATTGTTCTGCCGAATCCACTGCCCAGCGGGACTCTCGGGCGAAAAGCCGTCAATGTTGCCCGAACCTTTTTGATCGAGCAATAACTCAAAACGCGGCTGCGTGTTCATCAAAAGCGCCACGCCGTCATTCAGCACAAGGTATTCACCTAATAAAAAAGTTTTGCTTGGGCATGACAAACGCAAAATCATAATTGAACTTCGCTTTCACGATGAGAGGCGGATAGCGAAGACTGCGCGGTAGATGAAGAAGAAGGCTGCGGAGAAGAAGGCTGCGCAGAAAATAGCACAGCCGCCACCGCCTGCGCTGGGGCCGCCACCGCGCGACTGCGCAACTCGTGCAAAACGTCAATGGCTTGGCTCGCCGTAATACGCTTGGTGAGTTGCAAAATTTCTTCCAAGCGTTTTTGCACATAAGGCCGTTCGCGTTCAGTCGCGCCAGCACCCAAAGTCAAATTGCGAATATGCAATTTCATATGGCCTTCGATAATCCCGACAGTGGTCAGCGCACGCAACGCACCCAAATTCTGTGTTAAACCTACAGCCGCACAAATGCGCGACAAACTTTCAGCCGTGGTAACGCCCATCATTTTCAAAGCTATTTTTGCGGTTGGGTGCAACTGTGTCACTCCGCCCACAATGCCCACAATAATCGGCGCTTCGAACATGCCAATGAGCTCGCCGTTTTTAACTTTCCATTGTGTGACAGATTCATAACGACCGTGGCGGGCCGCATAGGCATGCACTCCGGCTTCAACTGCGCGCCAATCATTACCGGTCGCAATCAAAATCGGGTCAATGCCATTCAACACACCTTTGTTGTTGGTGGCGGCACGATAAGGGTCCTTCTGCGCGAACAAAGAAGCCTCTTCAATTTTCTCAATTAATTCGGCATCTAATCCGCGCAGTACGACTTTGGCGCGGGTGAGTTTGCTGTCGACCAAATTCGACAAAATACACATGCTCACTTTTTCGCCTGTCGCTAACTCAATCGGGCCTTTTAAAAATTCACAAGCCTGATTCATAATGTTGGCACCCATGGCATCAACCACATCGGCATAAACATGCACAACTGCCATTGAATAACCATCACCGCGATCAATACGACGGAGCGAAAGGCTGTTCACCCCACCACCACGAGCTTTCAAGCGCGCGGTTACATCGCTGTTTAAAAGATCAACCAACTTTTGTGAATTTTCAAAAATATACTGTTCAAGGCGCGCATAATTTTGCACCTTCGCAATTTGAATCTGCCCGATAATATTGCGGCCAACGATTTCAGTGGTGATCTCGCCTTTTTCGCCCACCCACTTTGCGGTTTTACTGGCAGCCGCAATGATTGAAGTCTCTTCAACCGCCATCGGCACCGGCACCGCACGGCCGTCGATAATAAAATTCGCCGCTACACCGAGAGGCAATTGAAAATAACCAATCACGTTTTCGATAAAATGCTCAGCGAGTTCAGGTTCAACACTCGCACCCGCCATAAAAAAATCAACATCGTCAGAAGTGAGCGCGCCCATCTCTTGCAAGCGCAGCAATCGCTCCTCTCGGCTCAATTTTGAAAACCCAGCGAAGAGCGCTTTCATTTGTTCGGTGTCTTTTTGTTTACCCACGCGACCCCTCTCGCTCGCACTGACCATGGGAATTCTCTGGTCGTACTTGCCAAATGCTCCCGCGTTGTAAATCGCTCGGCACCGAGCCCCCCGTACAGAAAATCGCTATCTTGAACTCGTGTTCTAGCGTCTCCATTTTTAAATTCAACTCTTCTTCGCTTTTTAAAGCAGCCTGCAAAATAGGTTTGGCAAAACCGGCGCACTGAGCACCCATTGCGAAAGCTTTCGCTGCATCGAGCCCAGAGCGCAAACCACCCGAGGCCCAAATTTCGGGAGCATATTTCTGCGCACCCGCGCCGACGTCTAAATCAATGTTGGTTAGGCTATCTAAACCAAAGGCTTGGCGTGCATTCAATAATGATTGAACCGTACTAATGCCCCACTGGGCAAAGGTTTCAGACGCGGCCGCTTGTTTTAAACTTTCACCTTTAAGTGAGCTTGCGGCCGCACTCTCGCGCGTCGCCGCCGTCGCCCGATCGCCTTCAATACGGCCCCAATGGGTACCACCAAATCCACTCACATCGACCGCTGCCACTCCGGTTTCGCGCAGGCGCTGCAAGGTACTTACTGAAAATCCACAACCAGTTTCTTTCACCACCACAGGCACAGCTATCGCGGCAGCTAACCGAGTCAGGCGCTTTAACCCGCCTTGGTAATCGGGCGTCCCCTCCAACTGCAAACATTCTTGCAACGGGTTCAAGTGCACGATCAACGCTACGGCTTCAAGGGAATCGATTAAACTTTTTAATTGATCATCGGTCGCCTGAATGGCTTGAGCCAAACCAATATTGCCGAGCAAGCGGACTTGCGGAGCGACTGCACGCACTTGCTGCCACTCATGACGACCACTTTCTAAATCGCCTAAATCGCCTAACTCGCGTCGCTGTGAGCCCACTCCCATCAACCAACCACGTGCTGCTGCTGCTCGCGCGAAACGCTGATTTAAATTGACCGCGCCCGCATGACCCGCAGTCATCGAGCTAATCAAAAAAGGCGTCGCCGCCTTTTGACCTAAAATTTCAGTGTGGATTTTAATGTCAGAAAAATTTTTTTCTGGGAGGGCTTCGTGAACCAACTTAACGTGGTCGAAACCAGAGAAGCCCAAAGCTTCGTTTTCGTCTTTCAGCGCGAGCTCAATATGCTCGCGCTTACGACTCTCGAACTGCGAAACGGTCTCAGTTTGCACGAGCCTGCTGTGACATCACTTGCTTCACAAGAGCTGAAAAGCCCGCTGCATCACGTACAGCCATGTCAGCTAAAACTTTGCGATCGACTTGGATCGAAGTCTTGTTAAGAGCACCAATAAACTTCGAGTAAGTCGTCCCGTTCAAACGAACAGCCGCATTGATACGCGCAGTCCACAACTGACGAAAATCCCGTTTTCGCACTTTGCGATCGCGATACATGTACTGCATCGCTTTGTCGGTTTTTTCCATCGCATGAACGATTGAACGCGAACCAGCTGAATAAAAACCACTCGCTCTTTTTAAAATTTTATTACGGCGACGACGCGCCTTCACTCCACGTTTTACACGCATTTTTTTTACCTCGTTTTACGAAAATTAAGTTTTAGGGCGGGCCATAACAAGCAAACGTTCGGCTTGATAAGCACTCGCGGTGTGGACATAGGTCATTTCGCCTAAGTGGCGTTTACGACCCGAAGATTTACATTGCATAAGGTGGCGCAAACCCGCTTGACCGCGCTTAATGCGGCCACTGCCAGTCACGCGCATGCGTTTTTTTGCCCCGCTATGGGTTTTCTGTTTCATTTTTTACTCCTCAGTTGAAAAGGCGGCGGGTCGTTATGACCACAGCTCTTTTGTGCCATTCTCAATGGTTTTAAGAACTTAGAGGTTTAGCGGATTTCAGGGGGCGGAGCAACAAATAAGTCGGCAAACTGATGAGGGTTGATCTTACGACCACCCCTCGCGTGAAGTGCTTGCACGAACACCTCATAGTCGACGATGGCAACGACATTTTCATTCTCATAGGGCACACGAATCTCGTTCAAAAACACGACCTTAGAGATCTCAGTGGTACTCTTAAGTCGCTCGTAAAATCGCTTTTTGCCATTCAAAACTCGGGGGTCGAACATCGTTCTTCAACCACGCCTGCCAACTATCTTCGCGTAGAAATTGCGCCTTGAACGTTATTTAAAGGTCTGCTGTACTGGCAAAATGTACTCAATAGAAGATATACTTCATACCTTGACGAAAAGAGAAAAATCTTATCAAGAATTATCTTCAATTAATGATCAAGCTCTTTTTGATTTAATGGTTAGGCTGAATATTAAAAGCCAAAATCTGATCATCGTTTTAGAAGAGCTGCTTATTAATGCCACCGAACACGGGCGCCAGCCAATTGAATTTTATTTCGATAAAGCCACAGAACAATTTATGTTCTCAATCGTTGACCATGGGCCGGGCATACATACAACTGTCCCATATAACACCCGCTTGAGTGATGTAAAAGACAAAACTAGTTCTTCGATTATTCGCTTGGCCCTTGAAGAAGGTATAACCGGTACGGGC
>JAYUVI010000274.1:0-4803 GCA_043754135.1 Bdellovibrionales bacterium
TTATCTAAAAAGTAGCGATCATGGGTGACCGCAATCACCGTGCCCGGGAAGCCATGCAAATAATGTTCAAGCCAAGCGACAGATTCGGCATCTAAATGGTTCGTCGGTTCATCGAGGAGTAAAATATCAGGTTCAGAGAGTAATAGTCGGCAAAGCGCCACGCGACGAAGTTCACCACCCGAAAGGTTATCAATTCTCCAATCTCCCGGGGGGCAACGAAGCGCATCCATCGCCTGATCGATTTTCTGGTCGACTTCCCAACCGCCTAAGTGCTCAAGCTTCTCTTGCAAGTTCGCTTGCTTTTCAATGAGCTTTTCCATTTTTTCAGGGTCGAGCTCAGGGTCTTGCAACTGTTCATTGATTTTATTGAACTGCTCCATGACTGAAGCGAGCTCACCCATGCCATCCATTATATTTTCTTTGACGGTCTTAGCCTTATCGAGCTTGGGTTCTTGGGGCAAATACCCAACTTTGAATTCGCGAGCAGGGTACGCATCACCCAAAAAATCTTGATCGGCACCAGCCATGATTTTGAGAAGCGTTGACTTACCAGAGCCATTTAAACCAAGCACACCGATTTTCGCGCCATAAAAATAAGAAAGATAAATATTTTTTAAAACATATTTATTGGGCGGGTATACTTTCGAAACACCCTTCATGGTGTATATGATATCTTCAGCCACACTGTACCTCGCGGTTAGCGCTCATTTTATTTTCAAATATCTTGTCAAAGCTCATTCGTACTTTTACAGTTTTCAGAATGAATTCGCAACCGAATGATCACCGCCGCAAACACCAGCGCATTAAAGCTGCCTGTCTCGAGCTCGAGGCCGCCATCGAAAACTTCGAAGACGACACCGAAGCCCAGCGACGCGCGCACCTCGAAGCTGAAAAAATCAAAGTGATTAAAGAACGTTTAGATGAAATTAAACGTCAAATCGAAGAGTTTTCACTCTAACGAAATGCCTTCGAAAATCATTAAGCAAAATATTAAGAATACGGTGGGTTTACTTTTCGTGAGAATCTGCGCCCGCACAAACCGGTGATGGCGTTACAGCTACCCCTTCAGCCCACTCTTTGTCGGTGAATGTGGCTTGCGAAAGCGCATGCAATCCAGTTTGAAATAATCTTGAAACTAATGAGTAGACCATTTGCTGACGCTTCACTTTATTCAGCCCTTCGAACATGGAGCTAACGATGACGACTTTGAAATGTGTCTCAGGGTTGGCTTCAGTCCGGCGCGAGTGCATGTGACTTTCATCTGTGACTTCAAGATGAGTCGGCTTTAACTCGCGATGCAAAATCTCTTCCAGGGCGTGTCGGATCACTTTCGGCCTTGCACCAAATTGCGATTTAAATCTTCAAATACAACTTCAATTTTGTCGGGGAAGGTCGCCGCCACAAAACCCAAACCGAACTTAGGGTGCTCAATCAAAGCGTCTACAGAATACACACTCGCCATACGATAAGGCTGCGGCTTCGAGGCACTGTTTTTATCAAGAAGCTCTTTAAATTTAGCGTTTTGAACTTCAGTCTGCGAAGGGCCTTTTGCCGCACGTTTTGAAGGTTTTCTTGGTTTCGTAGTTTTAGCAGCCACAGTGTATCTCCCACTTTTCGCAGTTAACAAACAGAGGCATAGTATACGATTCGACTATGTTGCTGGCAAGCGAAAGTCCCATTCTCATTCGGGAGCTGCTTATCTTTACAATTTATATACCTTCAAAGAATCACCTAAGTCTTGCGTTCGTATCTCTGATGGATTCAAATAAAAAGGCCCCTCGCCACTCTCAATCCGTGCCTGCACCTGCTTCAGACTGTCTTCGCTTTTCGGGTCAACCTCAAAGCCAGCATATCGATAACCAGAGGCCAATGAAGAATCTTGTGTAAAAAAGCTCGGCCAGTAGTCAAAATTGAGCCGCGAACGATAAGTGAGTGTGCGCGCGTAAGAATGCACTGGAGTATACGCTGTTAACACCTCAAATGGCCCGTAATGCGAATGCAAACGAATCGCCGGGCTCTCCCATTGAGTCATGCCGCACAACACTTCGACATTCGCGTACCATAAGCCGAAAGCTTTGGTGAGAAAACCAAGCGCATAAATTTTGTCATCTGCATCGACAAGCGAATTTACAGTGCAGAGATTGTGCGCCACCCACTCCCCTTGCCGCAATGTGGGAATGATTATGAAAAGTGAAATGGGCGTCCACTCCAGATCAGGGTTCACTTCGAGAATATTTTTTTCGCGATGGTTAAACGATGACGTTCGCCGAGCAAAGCCACAGACAAATCCCGGCATGATCGCGCAGTCATAAAATACCCAGCGCGGCATAGGCATCGCTGACTTTTGAAAAGCGCGCGCCTCAAGAGTCAGGATTTGATTGGCGAAACTCACTTCTTTCATCGTGAGAGGGTCTTTGTAAATGGGCTTGTCTTTAAACCAATCACAGCGCAAATACTTGCCCGGCTCAGCAAAAATATTTTCTTTTCTTAAATAAATGTAAGGGCGGTAGTCTTCGGACTGAAGCCACTGTAAGTCTTCTGATTGTAAAAAATCAATTTTACCCACTTTATAGACTCTTCACTAAATCCTCGGCATCGGCAAACACCGAATAAAGATCTTCTAAGTTTTGATGAATCATGGCGCGCGCCCGCAGCTCTTCGAAATAATCAAAGAGCGGGTCCCAAAACTCGAGAAAATTATGAAATAGTACGGGCTTGGCATGCTCGGCGAGCTGTTTCAGCGCCAGCACTTCGGTGATTTCATCGATCGTGCCAATGCCACCCGGTGAAGCAATAGCCACATCGGCAAGTGCGAGCATGCGACGCTTGCGATCGAGCAAGTCGTTCACCACGATCAACTCGGTCAAATTCGGATGCACGATTTCAGGCTTTGCCAAATATTGCGGTATAACGCCCACCACTTCACCGCCCGCATCAAGAGCCACGTCAGCCAATCGCCCCATAAGACCCACCCGCGCGCCCCCATAGATCACACGAATTTTCCGTTTAGCCAACGCGCGCCCAAGGCGTTCAATCTCAGAAAAAAAGAGCGGGCTCACATCATTTGAAGAACTACAAAAAATCAAAGCTGACTGAATCATAACGCACTCCTAAAAGGTGCCAGGTTCTTTTTCGACAGTCGTGACCGTCGAAAAAGAACCTGGCACCAAAACGCTGAAAAAGAACCTGGCACCGTTATAACCCTGGCAGTGTCATCTTTTCAGGGCGCACCACTTCGTCGAATTTCTCGGCGGTGAGTAAACCTAGTTTAATGGCCTCTTCTTTAAGCGATGTGCCGTTGTAATGAGCGGCTTTGGCAATTTTAGCCGCATTGTCGTAGCCGATGACCGGATTAAGCGCAGTGACAAGCATAAGTGAATTGTCGACGTGTTTTTTGATCATGGGTAAATTGGCCTCAATGCCCTCTACGCAATGTTCGACAAAACTTTCGCAAGAATCGGCAATCAAGCGGATTGAATTAAGCACATTAAAGACGATGACGGGTTTAAAAACATTGAGCTCAAAGTGGCCTGTGGCTCCGCCAACTGCGACGGCCATATCATTGCCAATCACTTGGGCTGCCACCATAGTCATGGCCTCACATTGTGTGGGGTTTACTTTACCGGGCATGATTGAACTGCCGGGTTCGTTGGCCGGCAACATCAATTCACCAATGCCCGAACGCGGGCCACTGCCCATCAAACGAATGTCATTGGCGATTTTCATTAGCGAACAGGCAATCACTTTTAGCTGGCCCGACATTTCGACAAGCGCATCGTGAGCCGCAAGAGCCTCAAATTTATTTTTGGCCGTCACGAAGGGCAATTGAGTTTCGTCAGCGATCATTTTTGCAGCCATCACGGCGAAATCGGGGTGCGTGTTGAGACCCGTGCCAACCGCCGTACCGCCGAGAGCGAGCTGATACACGCGCGGCAAAGCCGACTTCACACGCTCAATGCCGTTTTCCATTTGCATGGCATAACCTGAAAATTCTTGGCCGAGTGTGAGCGGAGTCGCATCCATTAAATGTGTACGACCAATTTTCACAATGTCTTTGAATTCTTTACTCTTGTGATCAAGCGCCTTTTGCAATTTTTCAAGCATGGGGAGCAACCGACGATTCACTTCACTACAAACTGCGATGTGCATCGCTGTGGGGAAGGTGTCATTCGAACTCTGCGCTTTATTCACATCATCGTTGGGGTGCACGCCCTTTTCACCGAGCTTGCCGCCCATGACCTCAATCGCCCGATTGGCAATGACCTCGTTGGCATTCATGTTGGTTTGCGTGCCCGAGCCTGTCTGCCACACCACGAGCGGGAAGTGCGCATCGAGCTTGCCTTCAATCACTTCATCTGAAGCTTTCTGAATGGCCACAGCTCGCTTCTCTTCGAGCAAGCCCAATTTAGAATTGGCTTTAGCAGCACATTTTTTCAATACGCCGAGCGCGCGAATCATTTCTCGAGGAAAGCGATCGCCGCCGATTTTAAAATGCTCGAGTGAGCGCTGGGTTTGTGCTCCCCAATACTTGTCGGCGGGCACTTGAATTTCGCCCATGCTGTCTTTTTCGATTCGGTAAGACATTTGAAAACTCCCGTGTTGCTCTGGCAGTTGCGTTTAGCCGTGGGTCTAGGTACGATAGCGATACGGTAAAATTATAGGAACGACTTCGAAAGGCCGTCAACATGCAATACTGGCTGATGAAATCTGAGCCCGATGTCTTTTCGTTTGAAGATCTCAAACTAAAAGGCCCCACGCGCTGGGATGGCGTTCGCAACTACACGGCACGTAATTTCAAATGTC
>JAYUVI010000275.1:0-3161 GCA_043754135.1 Bdellovibrionales bacterium
TTTCGACGGTGGACACCGTCGAAAAAGAACCTGGCACCACAAAGACGAGGTTGAACGTGCAGACGCCGAAAATAAATTTAAGAAAAGCAATGGCGATACTATCGATACAGATTTGTTTGGCGATTGTATTTCTTTCGTTTAGCAATTGCACGTCGAGCTTCGAAGTCAACCGTGCAGTTAAATCAAACACCATCCTAGGTAAAAAAGATTTTTCGAGTAACGGAGTGCAGGCCCTTACCGCTCAACCACAATTAGCAGGCACCACTGCCGCCGGTAATACCTGTAGCTTAACTGGCCCCGACCAACTTTTTACTACAACCTACTACCCTGTTTTGCGCAGTAAATGTTTGAACTGTCACGTACCGGATGCTCCCCTTCTTCAAGGCCGTGGCTTTTTTGCTTCGCCGAATTTAGCTACGGCGTTCGATGCCTTCAGCCTTGTGGGCTACAGAAAGATTTCGCAATACGCAGTTGATAACAATCACAATTCTTCGATTACAGGTGGTCAGGCTAACACTGCTGCCATCAACCAAGCCACAAACGGCTGGCTACTAGGCGTGAGAGAACTCGCCGAATGCCAAAGCAACACCCCTACAGAATTTGTCGAAGACGTGTGGAAGACCGTTCGTGTTTATTCGAAAAGTAAAGGCATCAACCCGACTCTCAGCGGTGAATCGATTGTGAGCTGGGATTTGAGGTTTGATATTTTGAAAATTCCGACTGGTGTAAATTGGCCTTATTTACCTGGTGCTAAATTTGAAATTACGGTCAAACCGACATTCAATGGCGCCCGACCTAGTTATAGCATTTTTCGGCCTCGAATTGTGTACCCGCAAAGCAATCCCGCGGCGGTTGATATTCACTTGCAAAGTGTGCGTGTGAAAATTGATGGCGTTGAAGTCATTAACGAGACGACCTTTCATTATGTCGATGCTAAAGTCTACAAAAACACCGACACGACCCTATCAGCCGGCGCCATGGTGGCCGTTGGTGATTTACGTAAGAGTGATATGATTTCGGTTTCATTCGGTAAAGTCGATGTGGTGTCTTTGCCGCCGCCGGCCGCAGCACCGTCAGTGCAGTTCACGACGGCTGCGACTACAGGTAATGAAAAAACTCTGGGGAACGTGCTACTGACTCTGCGGTTGAGTGAACCGGTCGACGACTTTGTGACTGTCGGTTACAGCATTGCCACTCCCGATGTCGAAGGCCTGCCTGGCGCCAAACCCGATTGCTGTTTGAAAATTACCAACGACACCGGTAGAGCCGTCGATGTCAAAAATTTTGATCGCGACTTTATTAAACCCGCTAACGACGGCGGCACGGTTGTGTTTGAGCCCAATGTCATGACAAAAACTATTCTTATCACGGTTGTCGATGACGACCGCTTTGAGAAAAATGAAATCATCAAAGTCGCTATCGACGGCATCTCGATTGGCACAGTTAACGGCGTTGTCGGAGCGATTAAAGTTCACGACATCACTATCGTCAACGACGACGTGGCTCCAGCTGTTGGCGAGATTACTTTTACGCGTCTTATGTCACCTGGTGGCGCTTTCGAACGCTATTGCATTCGCTGTCACCATGCGCCTTTTGGTTTGAAAGAACCGTTTCGTGAATACGATATGACCACACACGGTGATTTGATTTCAAGCAACCGTGTCGTGCCTCGTAATGCTGAATTAAGCAGTATGTGGTGGCGTATTCGCGGGCGCGACAATTTGAATAAGGAAGTCTTCCCCATGCCGCAAGGTGGGTTGTTTGATACCGATGGCTTACAAGCCAAAGACGATATTTATGAATGGATAATGAGCGGAGCGAAAAATAACTAGTATGTGGAGTAAGATCGTGAAGCTGCAAAATAAAATTTTCCTCTCTTTCGCCTTCGTGGTGGTTTTGTTGAGTTTTCAAAACTGCGGGAAGTTCGCGCCTCCGACCTCATCGGATTTGTCTTCTAACGGTGGTGGTTTTAACTCCAATTTAACTAATACGCCAATTTCAGCGGCGGCATATGAAGAGCGCAAAAACAAAGTGCGTACGGTTTTTCGTGATTACTGTGTGTCTTGTCATAACGTACAAACACCCAATAATATCGTTGATATTTTAGATCTCGATGCACTTGTGCGCAGCGGTCACGCGGTCATTGGCTCGCCCCAGCTTTCACCAGTGTACACAATGCTCGTCGACGAAATCGAACCCCGCAATGGACGCATCGTCGATCACTCCGATCGCGAAATCGTTCGCGCTTGGCTCATTGGCCCCATTGTTTCAGATGTGTTAATGAATAATACCGGCACTGGTGATACGAACACGACCATTCCCGCGACTTATGCCAATGTGAATTCGATGATTATTTCAATGCAATGTACAGGCTGTCACAATGGTACTAATGGACGCTCAGACATGCGTACCTATGCTGGTTTAACGGGCGGTGGCCGCGTTGTAGCGAATAGCGCTGATACAAGTACGATTGTTATACGTACAAACCGTGACCCGGGTGCGGCTGGCTTTATGCCTCAGAATGGGACGGCGCTCACCGTCACGCAAAAATCTTTGTTGCGCCGATGGATTCAAGCGGGCGCGCTGAGTAATTAAGCGTTTATACTCTCGTCAGGAGTCACCAACAGTAAATTGTTGTACGGGATCAAAAATCAGATTTGTTTCCTGGTTCTAACCAAATCTTTGTTTCTCGGTTCTAACCTAATCCTGATTTTTCAGTTGTAACCAAATTTCGCTTCTCGGTTGTAACCGGCCATGGCACGCGGCTACCATATGGCAGCGCGCCCTGATCAAACTCTACTCGTACATTAGAAGCTGCGGTTGCAGGCATTTTTTAGGTATAAAATCGCCTTTGGCCTTCTTTTCTGCGTGCTTTTCAAGCCATGCTCCAGAAGTGTAAATGCATTTGAGATATTTTCTAACTTCTCCGTTATCTTTGAAAGTGCATTGATCGACTACAGACACCTGACTCTCGCTTAACTTTCCACCAATAATGACCTGGGTACCAATTGGAATTTTTCGGGCGGCTCTAAAATCGCCCAGCGATCGATCACCGGATGAAAAAGTAGAGGCCATATTGATGGATTTGTGCAGCCTTCCGGCGACAATCTCAAGCAAGTTGAATTGTAACTGGCCAGCCTTCGGCGGCCAGTTAATTAGTT
>JAYUVI010000276.1:0-5041 GCA_043754135.1 Bdellovibrionales bacterium
GATGTGCATTTTGCAAAAATCCGTCAGTAGAGAAGTCAATTCGCGAACCGGTCGGATCAACCATGTTTTCGGAGGCCCCTACAAAGCGAGTTTGATACGCGACGAATTGTCTTATGCGCATGTGTATAAGTATGTGATGCAAAACCCTGTGCGCGCGAATATGTGCAATGAAGCGGAAAAATATAAGTACTCCACACTGACCCAACAAAATTTATCGAAAAAAATTAAGGTGACAGCACCTGAAAATGGGATCGACACCCATGTCATCGCCATGGGAGAGGAATTGCTCGATTGGGTCAACACGCCATACAAGGCCGACACCTATCAGCTGCTGAAAAAAGCGATTTACCGGACTGAATTTAGTTCATTGTCGAGAATGAATCGAAAAATGTTCCCGCTAAAATAATTGATCGTTAAAATAAATTTTTCCTGAAATAAATTTCACTGCGGAAATCGTAATGGCAATGTGAGCATCGCTCGCTAAACCGTTGATGACACATTGCCGTTACCGGAAGTGTGTCCGCACCTTTGCTCCGCCCTTGCTTGCTTCTAGGACTAATTTTTGCTGAGATAATTTTTCGCAGCTTAAAGTGGAGTGCGAGGCGGGGACCGCCCGCTAAACTATTGATGACACATTGCCGCTACCGGAAGTGTGTCCGCACCCTAGAGACCGAGATCTATGGTGGGGATTAGGTCTACGGTTTCGCCGGCGGCGTCGCTGTAGTCTGTGGCTTGCGTGCTGTTCCAGTTGCCCATGCCTAGTTGTCCTGAGCTGTTTTTGCCCCAGCAGATGGCTTTGTTATTGTCTAGGACGGCACATGAAGTTCCAAAACTACCTGACATCTGCACTGGGTATCGGCTTGCGCCGAAGTCGATGTTACTCAACAACGACATCGCTCGCGTCGTTGCGTTATCGCCCATGTTGGTGGTGCCTAGACGTGCCAACCGACCGTTTGCACCATAGCCCCAACAACGGCCACCTACTGTGCCTGCGTTTTCTGTGATCGCACATACACCATCACCGCCATACATGCCGCCATCCATACGCAACACCTTTGTACTTGCTGGTAATATGACCAGAGCCAACGAGTCGCCCATTTCGCCAGCGCCGTCACCCTTAGTGAGGGCGTTATCTTGCCCCAATTGACCACCATTCTTATAGCCCCAGCACTTCGCAGTTTCATCGTCGAGAATAGCGCAACTAAATTGATACCCAGCCACAATTGAGATCGCTGTGCGACCCGTGCCCAAATCAACAGTTGGCAAACTGTCACCCATTTCACCCGCGCCATCACCACGAATCGTGGTGTCGCCAGAACCCGTCTGACCGTAAGTGTTTCGACCCCAACATTTCACAGTAAAATTATCAAGAAGTGCGCAAACATGACCTGCACCAGGCCCCGTTGAACCACCAACACCTATACTTAAAGCCGAACGACCCGTGCCCAAATCGACCGATGCTAAACTGCCGCCTATAGTGGCCGTCGTAATACCACGATTAGTGGTGTCGCCTAGCCCCAAAGTGCCCACAGTATTGCCGCCGGTGCAACGAACCGTGAAGTCATCGAGCAACAAGCATGTGACATTGATACCGGCACTCACTCGCAAAACTTTGCGACCATTCGGTATTGCAAACACGCCTAAATTATCGCCCATATCTGTGGCCGCGCCACGGTCGGTAACGTCACCAAGGCCTAATTCACCATTGGCGTTATCGCCCCAACATTTAACCGTGTCGTTATCGAGTAAAGCGCAGCCATGGTACTGCCCAAGTGAAATATCGACCGCCGTGCGGCCCGTACCGAGTTCGAGATAAGGTCGGTTAACACCCATTTCACTGGCCTCATCACCTAGGGCATAAATCGAACGCGATTCACCATTGAGACTATTACCCCAACATTTTGTCGTGTTGTTATCGAGAATCACACATTGGCCGAATGCCGAGCGAGACGCTCCCAATGCTAAAGCCGTCCGACCAGTGCCAAGTGAAACTGCAGACAATAGATCACCCATTTCATCAGGTTGATCGCCAATATTATTTCGATGGCCATAACCCAGTTGACCATAGTCGTTTGTACCCCAGCACTTGAGCGTTAAATTATCGAGTATTGCGCATGCATAGTGAGCACCCATTTGAATCGCGGTTGCTGTTCGGCCGGTACCCAAGTCGACGTAAGCCAAACTGTCACCCATCTCGCCCGCGGTATCACCTAGAGTCGTCACATTGCCATAACCCAATTGGCCGTTGGTATTCGTACCCCAACACTTGACTTTGTCGTTACTTAAAATTGCGCACACGTTAGTGTAGCTCAACCCGAGTTTTTTTGCGGTGAGGCCTGTGCCTAAACTAACAGTTGGCAAACTGTCACCCATCTCGCCTGCACCATCGCCACGGTGAGTGGTATCGCCATACCCCAACATGCCGGCACCATTTGTTCCAATGGTGTTGCCGGCGCCCCAACATTTAACGGTGTCGTCGTCTAGGATGGCACAAGTACTAAAACCGCCAACCGCTAAAGACTTAGCGGTACGACCGGTACCCAAATTAACGTAAGGCAGATTATCGCCCATGCCGTTGGTTGCACCACTCGCCGTACCACGATGATTGGTGTCGCCAAGACCCAGTTGACCGTAGTCGTTACGACCCCAACACTTCACTTTGTTATCATTCGTATTCGCCAAATCATCGACAATTACACATGTGACAGTTTGACCAGCATAAATATTTTTCGCACGAATGTTCGTACCCAAATTAACGTACGGCAAACTATCACCCATCTCGCCAGCGCCATCACCACGAATAGTCACATCTTCATAACCGAGCGCACCGTAAGTGAGGCTTGAGCCCCAGCATTTCACTTTGTCGTCATTGGTGTTCGCGCTATCGTCAACGATCACACAAGTATGATAGTCACCAGCTACAATGTACGATGCGCCGGCCACAATAGCCTTGGCAGTTAAATTTGTACCCAAACTCACAGCTGCCAAACTGTCGCCCATTTGTGTAGGATATTGACCAATAGTCGCACCAGAACCATAGCCCAATTTACCGCTCGCGCCTTCACCCCAGCACTTGACGACGCCGGTATTTAAAATTGCACAATAATGACCTATGCCACCTTGGGCAATTGCGGTGGCATTAAGGCCCGTACCCAAATTAATCGTAGGCAAACTGTCACCCATTTCACCGGTTTCATCGCCTACACGAACGTTTGAAGCCATTCGAACACCGACAGTTGCGCTGCCGTCGTTATTACCCCAGCACTTCACTTTGCCATTACTCGCAAGCGCACACACAAAATTATCGCCACCATTAGCGAATTTCACCACATTGGTGCCGGCATCGTTATCGCTAATTTTACCTAAGCCAATACTGTCGTTCGACACAGTCGCGTTTTGTGGATTAAACAAACTGACCACCATAGTTTCAGTCACTTCATCGACTGTGTCGTTTGTCGTCGGCACAACAATTGTTTTCGAAGTTTGACCAGAGGTGAATGTGAGCGAACCACTCGTATGTGTGTAATCAAGCCCGTGCGTTGCAGCCAAATCGGCCGTTCTGAAGTTCACGATCACCGATTGCGCCCACACGCTACTAAGTGTCGCCGTAAACGTAATCGATGTACCCTCGGTAACGGTGACGTCATCGACACTTAAAATCGGATAAGTCGTCACGGTAAAACTATACAAATTGTTTTGTGCGGCCTGCGAATTCGGCACGCCATCTTTAGCGATCACGCTCGCTTTATACACTGAGCCTGGGGCTAAATAGCAGCTGCTAAACGTGTAATTGGTTGAAGCCGTATTGACGGTCGCACACTGTACCGTCGAGCCATTCGATTGATAAATCGCGACATCGTAGCTAGTAGCGCCTGTGGCGGCGTTCCAATAAATCTTTGATAAATTAGAATCTGTTAAAAATGCATCAGAAGTCACATCGGTCGAGCCCGCACTACCACCCTGCACGCCTACAATTGTAAATGAACTAGGGCCTGAAGCTGTCACCGCGAATGCGAACAGACTGTTATTGGCGTTAGTCGAAGCAAAAGTATCTTTCGCCGTGACTTTAATTTTATAAGTTTGGCCCGTGGTTAAAGCGCAGCTGCTAAAAGAATACGAAACTGAATTGGTCGCCACGTTGACGAGCGCACACTGAATTGTAGTGCCATCATTTTGGTAGATGGTGACATCGTAAGAATCTTCACCAGCGGCATCGCCCCAGTTAGCTGTCACCCAGCTGCCGCTCGATAAAGTGGCATCAGCGGTCACATCGGCAGCACCTGTGGCGCCTGTGATAGCAAAAGTTAAAGGCGCTTGACCTTCAGTCACTGTAAATGCGAACAAACTATTAGAAGCTTGTGTGCTATTGCCGGCACCATCGAAAGCGATCACTCTCGCTTTGTAAGTCGTGCCTTGGGTCAATGTACAGCTACTAAAATTGTAACTGGCGCTTTCGGCTGTAGGGTTCACAGTCGCGCACTTCACTGTCGTGCCGTCATTTTCAAAAACTGTGGTCGTATAATAAGAAATACCTAAATCAACTTTTTGCCAATTGACTGTTACAAATTTACCGTCACTTAACGTGGCGTCTTTAGTCACATCGCGATCGGCAGTCACACCTTCGATAGCGAATGCCGTCGGTGCCGCTGTGTCGACGGTGAAAACAAAAAGACTATTCCCTGCCGAACGTGTCGTCGTGCCATCAGTCGCGGTCACCTTCGCTTTATAAGAAGTGCCGTTGGTTAATGCGCAGCCGGCAAAAGCATAAGATGTTGCAGCCGTAGTTTGCGTCGCACACTGTACGGTTGTGCCGTCAGTTTGATAAATCGTCGCACTGTAACTTGTTGCCGAAGCCGCTGCCGACCAATTAATTATCGCGTTCGTATTGCCTAACCAACTATCGACTGAACTGTCAGAGCCACCGGTCACGCCAGTAATAGCGAATGAACCAGGTGACGCCACCGAATCGCTACCGAGATCAACATAAGGCAAGTCATCATCCATTTCATTAGCGCCATCACCAATGCTTCGCGAATGGCCG
>JAYUVI010000277.1:0-9417 GCA_043754135.1 Bdellovibrionales bacterium
AAAAAAATCAAAGTCCGTTTGGACGACTTGCTGGCTGACTAGACGTAAGTCGAGAGGGATGTTTCGTATCATTAACTTTGACGAGCCGTTCAAGAAAGCGTTTGCGCATCTCGGGCCCGCGGTCGCCAGAAAAAGGTTGGCCGTGATTGCGGCCTTCGAGCTCCCACATCTCTTTCGGCTCAGCCGCCTTATTAAAAAGATCTACTCCTTGTGAGTATGGGACAACAGGGTCTTCTTTATCGTGCATCACAAGTAACGGGATCGGCGCTAACTCTTTGATGCGGTCGCCAGGCGCATATTTGTCATCGAAAATAGCTTTGGGTAACAATTGAAACAGCCAAGTGAACCATGAGCGCTTAAGCATAGCTTGGCCGACGTTTTCATATGATAAAAAAGTAGAACTCACCACGACGAGTTGAATCGGGATCTCATTTTTTAAATCTAACACAGATCGAAGTGCCACGGCTCCACCTAAGCTTTGGCCGTAGACAACCATCGGTAATTTTGGTTGGCGTTGAGCTACGTAGCGAAGTGCCGCATGGCCTGCTTCAACAGTATTTTCAGGAGTAGGGCTTCCATCGGTTTCGCCATAGCCAGGGTACTCGATGGCGAAAAGATCGTAACCTTCTTTTATCAGCCAATAGACATCGATAATATGCGCCGATCGATTCTGCCCATTACCATGAAAAAATACGATTACGGCTTTAGGCTTTTGCTTAGATGAAAAATACCAACCGTGAACTTCTTGACCACTCTTAATTTTAACCACGACGTCTTCAGGTTTGAACTCCATCAGTTCTTCGTTCACGTACAAAACATGGTCGGGAAAGTAGAGCAGATTCGAACAGCTGATCGAAAAAACCATGATGGTCATGAAAGTGATAATATTGCGCTGTTTATTGAATCTTTTCATACCTAGCCTTTCGGCAAGCTAAACGCGAAAGAACAGGACTTCGGTCCATTTTCAAAAGTTCTAGACCATTGGCGAGGGGTGGTCAGCTACAGAACCGTCCCTGTTCGACCGAAAATAAATCTAAGTACCCGAACTCATTCATTTGACGAGGATTCATGAAAAAATCTCTAGGCCTTATCTTATTTTTTATTCTGCCTGCTCTCTTGCCCGCGACTTCCCACGCTTTTAAATGGGATAAATGCAAAAAAGTTTACAGCAAGTGGGATATTACTCCGTCAAAAAGTAAAAATGTGGGTGTGATGGTTTTAGAAGCCTCAGTTCAAATCACTTCGCAAGTTTCTACACAGAGTTCAACTTCAACGACTTCGTATGTGTCTTCTTCCGGCGAATGCAAAGCCTTTGGTATGGCTGAAGCTGAACGCCACCAGTATATTGCTGAAACTATGACCGAGTTAAAGGCCGAAGCTGCTGAAGGTCAAGGCGAGCATGTTGAATCTTTAGCAACTCTCTACGGCTGCAGCGCGACTGTGCGCCCGCAGTTTTATGAAATGATGAAAAGCAATCACGCGAAAATTTTCTCGAATGAAATCTCGTCTTCTACCGGCTTGGTGACTCGACAAATCACTGATACCGTCATGAATGATCAAGTCCTACGCCAGAATTGTAATTTAGAGAAAATTTAGGTGTTGGCCCACGCCCTTTTGGTTTTATCGGCATTTTATATTGGCGTATTCACTGACGCTCACGGCAAAACTATAGATCAGCCATTCACCAACGCGGTCACATCGCAAAACATAACCTCCGTTGCCAAAAAAGAAATCTGGCGTCGATTACTTCACTACCGTGCCAATCTTAAACGCAGCGAAGTGAGCGACAAGCGATTTTTTTTGTCGCCGCAAGGGGCACTCAATCCTGAACTTGAACTCGCAGCTGATCTCGAAAAAATTAAGAGTGAAACGCCGAGCACGCCTGCGAACGATCGATTTGCTTGCAACTTTCCGGCACGGTGGCGTTTTCTTCAGAAATATTTTGTGATAAGTGCTACGCCAGTAGCTTGTCCTGAACTCTCCGCTTGGCGAGAACGCGCGGAGCCTGACAAGGTCGTATTTATTTTAACCGGTCAGTACATGGGCAACCCAGCCTCCGCGTTTGGCCACAGTTTTATTCGTTTTGATCGCGACACACGCGCAGGTTTATTAGGCCACTCATTTTCGTTTTTTGCCCAAGCGACTGAGGCCCAAGGCGCTTTCACTTACGCAATGAAAGGTTTACTAGGCGGTTATGTCGGGCAGTACCAATTCGACAAGTATTACCCCAAAGCCCACAGCTATGGCAGCGTTGAGAATCGCGAGATCTGGGAGTACGAATTAAAATTTTCGCGTGAAGAGCGCGAACGGGTTTTCGAACATGCCTGGGAGCTTTCCCGTGCGGGCGATGAAAAATACTTTTTCTTAGATCGCAATTGCACTTTTCAGTTGTTGCAGGTTTTGCATGTGGCGAACGAAAGTGTTCAACTCATCGAAAAGTCAGATGGCTTTTTCGTCACTCCCCAAGATACTTTAAAGGTTCTCGCTCGCGCCGGTCTAGTGGGTAATGCCTACTTTCGCCCGTCGCTGAGACAGAAAGCGGTGGCGGCTTATTCTGGTTTAAACCACTCTCAAAAAGAAAATCTTGAGCTAGTTCTGCATGGTCGGTTGGCTCCTGAAGGTTTGACAGATCCCTACGCCGCCAGCGCGTTGGTGGCCACCCTTGCAATGAATGATGCCTCTGAGTCAGCCAGTGCTGCCGACAAGTCGCTTTTTACTCGTGCGACGATGGCAAGGTCGCAACTGCCTACGATAGTGCCGTCTACTAGCGCAACTGCGGTGGCACTTCACAGCTCTGCACTATCCCGCTCAAGCTTAGAGGGCGCGAGCAATAATCCGCTGAATAGCCACGAAACCTTGCAGGCCAGTATTGGGGTGTTCTCTAATACGCGAGGCTTTACAGGGCATAACGCTATGGCGGCAGCGATTAATGATAAATCTACACGATTGGGTTTTCGCCCCGCTCTTCACTCCTTGAACGACGCCGCCGAGGGATTTTTGCCTCACACACAACTCGTGCTGTTGAACACGGTTTTGCAAACCGACAACGAGGGTTCTGCGCGACTGTACGAATTCGATTTAATCGATGCAAAATCCCTGCAACCCTACTCACGGGTGAACAACAAGATGTCATGGGCCGCTCAAAGTGGCATTCAACCGCTGCACGCCACTCGCTGCAATGAATGTGAGTCGACATGGCGAAACGACTTACATTTTGGCTACGCTACAGAAGTTTCATCTTACGCTTTAGGCTTTGCACTTGCCGGCCCCACTATCGATATTTTACGATCCGATGGTCGTGAGTCCGCTCGCCTGGGCCCAAGCTTAGAGGTAGGAGTAATTTCGCAGCAATTAAAATATTTTATTTTTCGTTTAGAAGAGCGTTTTGATTATTTTGTGAGTGGGCCATTTAATACGGAGACCGTACTTACGTCAGAAGCTTCAGCAACATGGCTGGTGAATAAAAACTCCACTGTTACGTTGAGTGGCCAAAATACACAAAACCTGAGAGAAACTCGCCTCTATGATCGTGAATGGGGTGCCACTTTTGGTCAAAGCTTTTAGGCGATTGTGGCTTTTTAGTTGCAGACCATAATACCCTCCCTGTAATACCGCACCATGAGCCAGACCGATAATTCACACATTTTCAGTCACGTTCTGACCACAGCCGATGTTCGCGCGAAAATAAAAATGGTCGACGACGACCTGCACGTGCTGTTGTCGCACAACTTCGTGCCATTGATGTCACCGGCCCAAGACAAGCACCCCTTAGCCAAACATGCTCAAGCTTTCGTACCAGCACGCGATACGAAAATACTCGACGCGCGTGAAATGCCACCACGAGCGCCTCTTCACACTAGTGAAGGTTTAGCGCGGCTGCTGCACGACCTCGCGAGCATTGAACTGCAGGCAGTTGAGCTGGGCCTTAAAACTTTAATAGACTTTACCGAAGCGCCCACCACATTTCGCGAAGAACTCGCCGACATCACTCGCCAAGAAACCACACATCTTGAACTCTGTTTGCGTGAAATTGAAAATCTCGGGTTCAAATGGGGCGATTGGCCGGTCCACATTGGCCTGTGGCAAGGCGCTCTTGGCACCGATAATCTGCTGGATCGCATTCTCATGGTGCATCGGCATATGGAGGGCTCGGGTCTCGACGCCGGCGAAAGTTTTTTACGAAAGCTTGCGAACGCCCCACAAAAAACTGTCGTCGAAGCTGTGCGCAAAATCGTGCGAGAAGAAGTCGCACACGTCGACTTCGGTTCGCGCTGGTACCGCGAAATCTGTCGCATGCAAAACCTTGATGCTGACGTTTACTTCAAAGAAAAAATGTCGGAGTTTATTCGCACTGTTCCTCGCCGCGAAAAAATTGCTCGCACTAGTCGGCTAGCTGCGGGCTTTGATCTAAATGAAATTGAATTTTTAGAGCAGATGCGAGCTTCGCTTATTTAGCCGATGTGCGTATCGATAGCCAACCCACTGCAGAATATTTTTTTCTAGATGAAATCACTTTCGTTTCTGAATGGTGGCGTGCAATTAAAAAGGCTACTGATCAGAGTTTGAACCGCAGATTCGTGTTAACTGGCTCAAATAATTACGACCTAAAACAAGGTCTCGATTTGATGCCGGGTCGATGGTCTGAAAATGCTGGTGAATTATTTTTAATACCTATGGGTTTTGACGAATGGTGCAGTATGCGCGATCAAGCGGGTTGGGCGCAACTACCGCGTCTTTTGGCGTTGCAAAACTATATGCGGGTGGGAGGTTTTCCGACCGCTCTTTCTGAGTCAGGCGAGGACTGCAAAACACCTGTTAAGGCAATCCGTACCTATCGCTATGGATTGGGCCGGTATGAAAATCCCGACAAATTATGCTGAGCAAATTGCTGAAAATATTGCGGCCGAGCACCTCGCTCGCGAGAATTCTCGAATGGGCTATTTTTCTAGTCAAAACGGAGAGGTTGATTTTATTAAGGGAAAAGACTGGGCCATTGAAGTTAAATGGTCTGCAACGCCGGGGAACCTATCAAAAGCGTTTAAAAATCTCCTGATAGCTAATAAAAAAGTATGGAGCCAAGAAAATTTCCTACTTTGAAAATTAAGCTCGTGCATCTAATGAGATTTTGGGTGGAAAACCGTTTATCGAGGGTAAAGTTCTACCAATTATTAAAGATGAAGAGGTCCGCTGGCTGAGTCTTCGTTAGGCGCATCACTATCTTGCCATCAGCAAATACCCGCTCTAAAACTGAAACGCTTGCTTACCCCAGTACTGAGCTTTTGTGCCGAGCGTTTCTTCGATACGCAAAAGTTGATTGTACTTTGCAGTGCGCTCACCACGACAGAGGCTGCCAGTTTTGATCTGCTCGCAATTCAAACCTACGGCTAAGTCCGCAATCGTCACGTCTTCAGTCTCGCCACTTCGGTGAGACATTACCGCATGAAAGCCCGCGGAGTGGGCCATGTCCACAGCTGCTTTGGTTTCAGTGAATGTGCCGATCTGGTTGACCTTCACTAAAATTGAATTCGCCGCGCGTTCTTCAATACCACGAGCGAGACGTTTCGGATTTGTTACAAACAGATCATCGCCAACGAGCTGTAGGGATTGCCCCTTTTTTGCTGAAAATTTCTGCCACGAAGTCCAGTCATCTTCGGCAAAACCATCTTCAATACTAATAATCGGGTATTTCTTTATCCAAGAATCATAAATCGCGCCCAGCTCTTCGCCTGAAATCTTTTTGCCTTCCCACTCATACTTGTCACTAGCAAAAAGTTCGGTTGCCGCAACATCGAGCGCTAGGAAAATTTCTTCACCTAATCTGTAACCCGCTTTTTCAATGGCCGCGCTCAGAAGCGACAAAGCCTCTTCATTGCCTTTTAACTTAGGAGCAAAACCGCCTTCGTCACCGACGGCTGTTGATAAATGTTTTTCACTCAAAACTTTTTTCAAATGATGGAACACTTCACTGCCCGCGCGCAAAGCTTCAGAGAAACTGCCGCCACATACAGGCGCAATCATAAACTCTTGCACGTTCAAACCATTGTCAGCGTGAGCGCCACCGTTGAGCACGTTCATGAGCGGCACTGGCAACTTCACGGCTTTTGCGCCACCTACTAATGAAAAAAGCGGCTGACCTTCACACAACGCTAAAGCTTTCAAATTCGCAAGTGACACACCTAAAATCGCGTTTGCGCCCAGCTTGCCTTTGTTCTCAGTGCCATCAGTTTTGATCAGCAGTTCATCGAGCTTCTGTTGCTCACGCGCGTCGAAACCCATAATCTTGCCAGCTAAAATATCGTTCACGTTTTTCACGGCGGTTTTGACGCCCTTGCCGTGGTATCGCTTTTTATCGCCATCGCGCAATTCAACAGCTTCATGAGCACCAGTCGATGCACCCGATGGTACAGCGGCACGACCCATAAATTTGTTATCTAAAGTAATTTCAATTTCAGTTGTGGGGAAGCCACGGCTGTCGAGAATCTCTCTCGCGTGGACTTTGGTAATTTTCGGCATGGTCTGTCTCCGCTCCGTCTATCGGCTTGTTGTCTAATCGATCAAGAATTTGTTGGGTCACTTTTGGAAAGTTCTGTTGCACTTTATCCCAATTTACGCGCTTCATCGCCTCACGCACTTGTGAGCTCATACGGTCTTGACCTATAAGCAATGTGATCAACTGCTGGGAACGGGTGAAGTAATCTTGCAAACGCAAAACTTGCTGCTGAAAATCTGCATACTGTTTGCGAAAACGCGTGAACTCATCAATTTGCGGCACCTGCGATTGCGCCGCCAAAGCGTTCTCATTCTTAATTTTCTCGAGCTCTCGAGTTTTTTCCACCAATTTTTGCTCGGTTTTTTCTAAAGTCGCCACCAAAGTCTGCATCACCTCAGGCGCCATGTAGCGTCGGTGAATTGAATGCTCGTCAAGCAAGAGTGATTGCGATTGATCCCAGCAAATCGACAGGCAATTAGTCTGCCATGAAGCTTCAGCCATTTGCGCGCCCATAAACAAAGGCACAGCTTCAATCGCCGCACGCAAATAAGTCGCCACACAGGGAAATTCTTCAAACGAAATCGGGATATCAAAAGTGACTGCATTCAAATGGCGTTTAATATTCGCAATTGGTGGCGCCGGGGAAATAAAATAAGAAATAAATCTTTGCGGTTGCAGAAAAATATCGTTGGGCTTTTCGATCATGCGCAAAACGCTGTCGAGCACTCCCCAAGCTTTCAGATCAGTGGCGGCATGGCCCACGCGCTCAAACATGCGATCCACACCCAAACGCATCACCGCGAAATTTTCCGCTTGTGCTAAAAAGTTTTCGACCTTGCGGGCATCAAGCCAGCTTGTGGGGTCTTTCAAAAACTCGCTGGGCATATCAGCGGCTTCGCAAATCTCGCTCAGCTCAATGCCTTGGGCCTGCAAAAACAGAATGGTGGAGTTGGTGATTTTGCCACTAAAATTCATTTCAATTTTTGTAACGTGCGAGAGCCCTCGTTACAATCTGCGCGTTACGCGTCGACTGACAATGGTGGGGCTGATCTTAAGCCGCCTGGGGCTTTTGAAATTTTGTGCGGGCGAAGGGGATTTGATTGTCTTCGATCTCACTCATAAACACCGGCACCTCACCAGTGGGTTGCAACTGCCCAGAAAGCTTACCATCCGCCTGTTTGAGCATACGACTCATCGCATAAAGTGGCACCACATTGTAGGTGCCATCGGCAGTAAACCCGCGAACTTCTGAGACTTCCGCAATACGGCGAGAGCCATCTGAGTAGCGAGAAACTTGCACCACGAGGTCAATGGCGGAGGTGATCTGCTGGCGCAACGCCCGTTCACCGATTTTCGACCCCGCACCCTGCGCAATGGCTTCTAGGCGCACGAGCGCATCAAATGCCGAGTTTGCGTGAATTGTGCCTAAACAGCCTTTGTGACCCGTGTTCATAGCTTGAATGAGCTCTAGGGATTCATCGGCACGCACTTCACCCACAATGATGCGATCAGGGCGTAATCGCAAACTGCTCTTCAGCAAATCTTGCATGCTGACTTCTTTTAATTTGTGGCCGTCGCCCATACGGGTTTCGAAAAAAACTGTGTGTTCATAATCGATTTTTAACTCGCTAGCATCTTCGATCACAATAATTCTTTGGCCTGGTGGGATGCGCTCGCACAGCACTCCGAGCAAAGTGGTTTTACCTGAACCGGTGCCACCGCTGACGAGAATATTTTTACCTAGCTTCATCGCGATATCGAGAAATTGCGCAGCATCAACAGTAATAGCGCCAAGCTTGACGTAATCTTTAAACGACATTTGCACAGTGGCAAATTTTCTAATGGCTACGATCGTACCTTGGCGTGCGCACGGGGGAATGACGGCGTGAATTCTGTAACCATTCGGCAACCGTGCATCCAGACGCGGTTCAGATTCATTGATCACGCGACCGACGCTTTGAGCGATGTTGTTGATCGCCGCGCGCAAAGAATCTTCATCACGAAACTGTGAATCGGTTTTCGAAATTTTGCCTTTGCGTTCGATCCAAATATTGTGAGGGCCGTTGATCATGACTTCAGTTATGCTTTCATCATCGAGCAAGGCTTGAATAGGGCTTAAAAAGCCGCGAATGGCTTCGCGAAAAACATCGCCAGGGTGACTCATGCGAGGGCCTCCACCAACATGGTTTTACTCAGACGCGGGCGTACGCGCCTCGGTTGCGGGTGGAGCAGGTATGATTTCAGGTAAGGCTTCAGTTGTCGAAGTGGCGGGGCCGGGCCCTGGGTAAACTACTAAACGACCTTGGGCTGAAGTTTCAGGCGAAATGAAAGAGTAGACGCCTTCTTTTTTGGGAGTGATATAAAACGATTTCACTTTGCCGTAAAAAGTCGCATGGTGCTCTGAAAATGAATCGAGTACGAAACTCACATTACGTGCTTTCTCGTTCACGTTGACGATGATGATGCGATATTGCGAGCCTTCTTTCACTCGAACCGTTGAAGGTATAAAACCTTGTTCGGTATTGATGACAACGATGTCTTGAGTGGGTAATGACGCTTCAAAAACGCGATCGATTAAACTTTTTTCCTCAGATTTTTGTGTACCGAGGCTGTTTGTCGGGTCGGGCGACATAGCAGCGCCATTCACTTTACCCATTTGATTTTGTCGGCGCGAGAAATCAACATTCCAATCCGCAAGAGCGACGGTGTGAACCATCACAATCAACAGACTAGTGCACTTCATCGCGCGAGTGAAAATCGGCATACTCACGCGCCACCTCCATAGCCAAATAGCTCAAAGTTTTTTCATCAAATGTTTCTAATTTTTCAGCGAGGTCGGCGGCGTCATCGTGATGTTCGTTTATGATTTTAATAACTCGTTGCAAGCGAGTGCGATCGGTATTCATCTCGCTCAGGGCACTTTGCCA
>JAYUVI010000278.1:0-2354 GCA_043754135.1 Bdellovibrionales bacterium
CAGCGTGCGACCCAGGTGATGGGCACACTAGGCGTATAAACGCGCTGCTCAGTCGTAATATCACCCTCGCTATTAGCGCTGGCATTCGCGCCACCGCCCTTACGACTTGCCACCACAAATTTTAAATTTGCAGAAATTTTCTGCTCCCCAGCGATTTCGTTTTTACTCATAGTGAAGCGAGTGCCCTTCTCAATAGTTTTCGCAAGCGCCGACGGGTCTGATTTTTTAAAAAGATCCACAGCTCCCTTTGCGACTTCGACCTCGACTTGATCACCCTCGAGCGATTTTAAACTCAAGTCTGTGCCAGGTTTGGCGTCGATTTGCCATTCGCCACTGCCCACCTGTAAACGTTGATGTCGCGTTTGCGAAAATAAATCGCCGCGACTGAAACGCACGCGCAGAGAATTGTTGTGCTCGACATCGGGCGGCTCTAGAACGATCAAAGTGTTTTCATGTAAATTGATTTTTACATCGTCGCGCAGTTTCAATTGCGCTGAACTGTTTTCTAAAGTGAGCAGGCTGTCGTAGGTCATTAAAACATCGGCGGCTTGCGAGTCCTCCCACACCACTGAGCCTTGGCTGCGGCGTTTGACGTTTTGTTTTTTGCTCAGTAAGAAACCGATTTCTTCAGTGGTGAGGGCGTCGTCCAAATCACGACTGGCAAAAAAATACGCGTCGACATCGGCCACCAGCAGAACTATCTGCAGCACCAAAAGCAATATCGTTGACGCGATCAATTTGCGATCCATATTTCGCACGTAACACCTCGGTATCTTTTCGGATTATTCGTTTTTAACGACGAGTCTTGTTGCCTTCTTCACGACTTCTGTCTAACCTCTTAAACAGAGGGGTTTCATGAAGCGCATTTTGTTGGTCGAAGATGACGGAGCGATTCTCGCTATTCTCGAAGAGGCTCTTCGCCAAGAGAAGTACGAAGTGCGCACCTCGACTTCAGCCGTAGAGGCCATGGAGCTCGTCAAAAGTTTTCACCCCCATATTGTGCTCACCGACAACGACATGCCTGAAAAAACCGGGATCGAAATGTTGCGCGAGCTGCGCCAGTTGCAAAATTACGTGACGGTGATTTTTATTTCAGGCCGTACCGACAGTCAGTTTGTTGTGGAAGCATTAAAAACTGGCGCCGACGATTATATTCGGAAACCTTTTCGTATGAACGAATTGCTCGCGCGCATCGAGGCGGCATTACGGGCTAACGATGTTCACCGCGAATTGCTCGAGGCCAATAGTCGCTTGCAAGACATGATTGATCATGACGATTTGACGGGCTTACTCAACATGCGCTCCATTTACGACAAGATCGATGTCGAGATTAAACGGGCGTTGCGCTTCGGTCGTTACGTTTCGTGCGTGATGCTCGATATGGATAAATTTAAATCTGTGAACGACGAGCACGATCATTTATTTGGCAGTTTTGTGTTGAAAGAAATCGGTGCGATCGTGCGCCATTGTTTGCGTGAGGTCGACTTTGCCGCTCGCTACGGCGGTGACGAATTTCTGATTGTGCTGACTGAAACGAGTCGCGAAGGCGCCAAAGTTTTCACCGAGCGTTTACGTAAAGCCGTCGCAGAGCGCGATTTTGTGCTCAACAGAGATAGCATTCGTCTGACCTGTAGTATGGGTTTTTCTATCAGTGGAACTGATGATCCTCGCGATGCCCGTGCTTTGGTGCGCGCGGCCGATCATGCTCTTTACAAAGCGAAACAAGATGGCCGTAACCGCGTGAGTGGGGAGTAGGCGAGGGTTTGTGATTTTGGAAACAAAAGGATTGGAAAATTTTTCCGCGACTCTTAAAACTTTAAAAGAATTTTTAAAAGAGCCAATAGAAAATGAGAGAGATAAGGCCGGTATTATTCGAGCCTTTGGGTTCACATTTGAACAGTGCTGGAAAGCTGTGCAGCAAGAAGCAGCAAGGCAGGGTGTAATTGTTGGTTCACCTAAAAATGCTTTAGTGTTCGCTATGCAGAATAAATTTATTCTGCAGCAAGATGAACGGGTATGGCTCGAAATGTTAGAAGACCGCAATTTGACGTCACACACATACAAAAAAGAACTCGCGGACCAAGTGATTTCACGCATCCAATCAAAGTATCTAAGCGCATTCGACATGCTGTGCAGTGCTTTATTGAATCTATAATTTTTTATTACGTGAAGGCCTACACAAGCAATAGAGTGAGTGGGGAGTAAAGCCGCATTCTGTGACAATCTTGTTTTGTTTAATTTGTGAATTTAGGGTAATTTCTCAGTTATGTGCGCTGGGGCGCTAAGCCACGGCAAGCCAGTGGGAACTTCATAGAAGAATATGAAACAGGCCCACCGAGGTAATTCTATAGACG
>JAYUVI010000279.1:0-2795 GCA_043754135.1 Bdellovibrionales bacterium
GGTGGAACAGTTTCTTATTTTGCAGTTTCAAATGCATTTAATATTATTCATGGTGCCGCTACCCAAATGAGTTTCACTACTCAGCCCGTGACCACACCAGCAGGCGAAGATATTCTGCCCGTTGTGACCGTGTTAGACACCTACGGCAATACGGTCACCACGGGCGCCGATGCCACGGCTACGATCACTTTAAGCAAACAGACCGGCACAGGTACACTTTCTGGCACGATCGCGAAAGTCATGGTCGGGGGGGTCGCTGCATTTGACGCCGCAGACAATGTTTACATCAATCTGATTGGCGCAAAAACTTTGCGCGCCGTAAAGCCTTCAACTGTGGGGGCCGGTGGCACTGTAGCAATGCAAATCGACAGTAGCAGCTTCACGATCTTGCATGGTGCGGCTTCGGTGGTAGTTTTTACCGCTCAACCGCCAACGCCTGTGTTGGCAGGCTCAGAACTGCCCGTCGCCATTATTTTGCGTGATGCTTTTGGCAACACCATTACAAGTGGAGCAGATGCCACAGCTAATATTAGCATTTCTCTCAATAGCGGCACCGGCACAGTGGGTGGTACTAGCACAATCGCGGCCACTGCCGGCCTCGTCAATTTTGCGGGTAGCGGACTCAATGTCGACTTCACCGGCACAAAAGTTCTTCGTGCCACCAAAGCCGATACTACCGCTGGTGGCGGGACAGCCGCCATTTTTGGCATTTCAAATTCGTTTGTCATCTTGCACGGACCAGCGACTCACGTGGCATTTACAACTTTGCCGCCGAGTCAGTCGGGAGCAAACTACGAACTGCCTATGGAGATGAGCATCCTCGATGTTTTCAATAACGTCGTGACCACCGGCCCCGATGCCACCGCTGGCATTACGGTCTCTCTCGAATCGGGCTTGGGCACACTGGGAGGCACGACTTCACTCACGGCCACTGCGGGCGTGGTCAACACACTAGGTGCGAATCTAAATATTAATTTGGTGGGCACTAAAACTTTACGTGCAAATAAAGCCTCAACCGTCGGGAGTGGTGGTACTGCGGCAATGACTGTGGTGTCAGCTCCATTCGATATTGTGCACACCGCAGCCACCCAGTTAATTTGGAGCACTCAACCTGTCAATTCGACGGCCGGCCAAGACCTCTTGCCCGTCATTGAAGTTCGCGACGTTGCGAATAACCGCGTAACAACCGGGCCTGATTCTACAGTGGCCGTGACGATTTCTTTGGTCTCGGGGACAGGCACGCTTCTCGGCACAGTCGTAAAAAACGCATCTTTTGGCATTGTCACTTTCACCGCAGCCGAAGATTTAGCCATCGACATTATTGGCGCAAAGACCTTGCGTGCAACGAAACCCGACACGACCAGTACATTTGGCGGAACGGTTTCATTTTTTGCTAACTCTAATGCTTTCAACATCACCCATGGTGCGGCTTCGCAACTCGTGTTTACAACTCAACCGATCGACGCGAATGCCGGTGTCGACCTTCTGCCAGTCGTCAAAGTTCAAGATGCTTACGGTAATATTGTGACCACAGGAGTTGCATCGACAGCGACCGTCACTCTCACGCGAAGTTCGGGGTCAGTCACCGCGCTCAATGGCACCGTCGCAAAAGCGGCAGTCGCAGGTGTCGCCACTTGGCTAGCAGCCGATGATTTAAATATTAACCTTGTTGGCAATTACACTCTTGATGCCGATACAACAACACCGCTGAACGCAACAAGTACTTCGTTCACAATCAACCATGCGGCGGCTTCGCAATTGGCCTTCACTACTCAACCGGTAGACACCGTGGCCGGGGTCGATCTTCTGCCCGTCGTAAAAATTCAAGATACTTTTGGTAACACTGTGACTTCGGGCGCGGCTTCGACGGCGACCGTAACACTCACGCGAAGTTCGGGGTCAGTCACTGCTCTCAATGGTACCGTCGCAAAAGCTGCAGTTGCCGGCGTCGCCACATGGCTCGCTGCCGATGATTTAAATATGTCTCTCGTCGGCGCTTATACTCTTGATGCCAACACAACAACACCGCTGAACAGAACGAGCGCTTCATTTAATATCACTCATGCTGCAGCTTCACAGCTCGCATTTACAACTCAGCCCGCCAACACAGTCGCAGGAGTGGATGTTCTGCCCGTCGTAAAAGTTCAAGATACTTTTGGTAACACCGTCACTTCGGGTGCGGATTCAACGGCGACCGTAACACTCACGCGAAGTTCGGGATCAGTCACTGCGCTCAATGGTACCATCGCAAAAGCGGCAGTCGCAGGCGTGGCCACGTGGCTTGCCGCCGATGATTTAAATATTAATCTTGTGGGCACTTACACTCTTGATGCCGATACAACGGTGACAACACTTAATACATCAAGTGCGTCGTTCGCAATCACCCATGCCGCGGCTTCGCAATTGACTTTCATCACTCAACCGGTTGACACCGTGGCGGGAGTAGACCTTCTGCCCGTCGTAAAAATTCAAGATACTTTTGGTAACACCGTCACTTCGGGTGCAGATTCAACGGCGACCGTAACGCTCTCGCGAAGTTCGGGGTCAGTCACAGCGCTCAATGGTACCGTCGCAAAAGCGGCTGTCGCAGGTGTCGCCACTTGGCTCGCGGCCAATGATTTGAACATGACCCTTGTTGGCACTTACACTCTTGATGCCGATACAACGGTGACAACGCTGAATACAACGAGTGCATCGTTCGCAATCACTCACACCACGGCTTCACAGCTTGCATTTACAACTCAGCCCGCAAACACTGTGGCTGGAGTAGACCTTCTGCCCGTCGTAAAAATTCA
>JAYUVI010000280.1:0-3037 GCA_043754135.1 Bdellovibrionales bacterium
CCGATCAATCAAAGTCAATCCTGGGGTCGACGATCAAATATAAAATATCGCTGATCAACCGACCCAAGAGCGAGACTAAACTTGAAATAAAAATTAGTGCCATCAGCACATTGTATCGCGACTGAGCGCCGCTGTATAGGCGAGTAGACCAATACCGTTTAAAGAAAAAACGCTTTCGATAACGAGCGAGCCCGCCAAAAAAAGTCCAAGAAAACTCCCCACGCCTGTGGCTATGGGGATCAGCGCATTTCTCAATGCATGTTTCATAATCACCGCGCGCTCGCTTAAACCTTTGGCGCGGGCGGTGCGCACATAATCGAGTTTAATTTCGTCGAGCAAAGAATTTTTCATCAGCAGCGTGGTGATGGTGAAACTATTCACCATGTAGCAAATGAGCGGCAGCGTGAAATGATGAGTGCGGTCTTTCATCTGCTGCCAAACAGTGAGGTCAGCGTAGTTATCTGACATCGCGCCGTGATTGGGGAACCAACTGAAATAAGAACCGCCAGCGAAAAATACAATTAATAAAATCCCGAGCGTGAGCGGTGGCACTGAATACGCAACAAACAAAATAAAACTGGTCACCGTATCGAAAACAGATCCATCTTTAACAGCTTTCGCCACGCCGAGGGGAACACAAATGACATAAATCAAAACAAGCGACCAAAACCCAAACTGTATAGAAACCGGCAAACAACGCGCAATCACCGTCAGCACAGGTTCTTCGTATTTAAAACTTTCACCAAAATTAAGCGTGCTTAAGTTTTTCAGCCATATCCAGTAACGCATATGGAGTGGCTGATCAAAACCATATTGTTTTTTGAGCGCCTCAAGCACTTCTGATGGAATGCCCGAGTCATTACCACCAGACGTCAAACCACTGCTTGCGCCTTCGCCAAAACGCATTTGTTGGATACGCTGCTCGATCGGACTACCGGGCGCTAAATTGATAATGATAAAAGACACAATGGTGATACCGAAAAGAGTCGGCACCATCATCAAAATGCGGCGAAGCAAATAAAGAAACATAGAGCTATTGCAGCCACCAAGTTTTTACGCCCACGAGAAAACGATATGTCGGCTTTGGCCGCTGAATTTTCGCATCATAAGCATAATAGGCGTACTGCGGGTTCGCAAACAGTACGTACGGGTGATCATTCGCAATCAGTGCATATAATTTCTGCTTCATTTTTCGGCGTTTTTCTTTGTTGAGTTCGACGCGAGAGTCGTCGATCAATTTATCAACTGCAGGGTTTGAGTAACTAATAAAATTACTGCCTTTGTTGGCTTCACTGCTAGAGTGCCAGACTTGCTTCGCATCCCAATCAATGACGCCGCCCCATGCGAGTGCCACCATATCAAAGTTCCGATCATCCATAGCTTTATTGAAAGCATTCCACTCAATTTGCTTGAGCTCGGCATCGATGCCCGATTTTTTGAGATCTTCTTTGTAGATGGTTAAATATTTCTCCCACTCGCCACCGCCATGCAGAAGTGTGAAGCGAAAGTCGACCTTTTTGCCATCGACTTGACGATCGAGCACGCCATCTTTGTCGCTGTCGACCCACCCGGATTTTTTCAATTTCTCTTTGGCTGCCGCAGGGTCAAATTTCACTGGCTTTACATTGGGGTCAGCATCAGGCGCTTGCCGATACCACGGACCCGTCGCGGGCAAGTATTTATTATAGAAAAACTTTTCGATCATCAACTCACGATTAAAAAGCTGCGCCAAGGCTAAACGAATTTCGCGGTCTTGAAATAACGGCCGGCGAAAATTAAACCCAAGATAGGTTATACCCTTTGGCGCGTCGTTTTTCACCTGCGCCTTCATAACAGTTTGGCCCCAGGGCGCACCATCAGTTTGTTTTTCGTATTGCTCCGGTGCTAACGGCAAATAATTAAAATCGCCTTTTTTAACGCTTTCAAGCTGGGCTGTGCGATCTTTAATAAAACGGAACGTGAGTTGATCAAAATTATATTGCCCTCTCATATGTGCCGCTTGTGCGCCCCACCAATTGGGATTTCGCTTTAAAATAATTTTTTGGCCTTGATCATATTTTTCTAACATATAAGGCCCAGTCCCCACTGGCGCCTTATTCACTTTTTTATTTACGTCACCGTAAATATGCTTAGGTACAATCGTGAGCTGTGCGAGTAGATCGAAGTTTTGATAATACTTAGTTTTTACATAAAATTTTATTGTTTTCGCATCGACTATTTCGGCGCGATCTAAGCTGGCGTAATACATTTTTAGCATGGCATCACTTAGTTTGGTGTCAAAATTTACATCGAACGAAAATTTCACGTCTTCGGTCGTCACTACGGAGCCATCATGAAACTTCACACCATCACGCAAAGTGAAAGTGTACTCCATTCCATCCTTTGAGATTTGCCACTTCTCGGCTATAGCCGGTTCATACTCATAAGTGTCAATGTTGCGATCAAGCAACCTCTCAAAAAGATAATCTTTTACGGTCTTACCATACCCTTCTCCAGGCATAAGCGGGTTGAGATTAGTAGGTTCGGCATCGAGGTTCATATTTAACACGCCACCGATTTTTGCTTTGGGGCTACCTAATAGCTCGGCATGTCCCTCGATAGCCGCTAAACTCAGCACTAAACCAGCAAATAAACTTAAAACAGTTTTGATATGAACACGCGATTGACCTTGATATTTTTTCATAGAAATAACTCCCCTTTTTCGGCTCTGACCCTGCTTGATCCGTCTAAAAGTATACATAGATGAAATTTTAGGGCAAGCTGCGGCCTTACTTAGGAGGAGCGGGCGAAAAAATCCCGCTGCTGAATCATGAAAGAGACATTCACACAATCCACAGACTCTAATGCCATATTCGCTTTGCCCTTTGATCGCAAAAAAGCAAAAGTGATTCTCACGCCTGTTCCTTGGGAGGTCACCACTTCTTACGGTGGCGGCACGAGCTTAGGCCCCGATGCGATTTTGCAAGCGAGCCCGCAAGTTGATCTTTTCGATATTGAATTCGGCACGCCTTATACCGCTGCCTTGACACTCAAATTG
>JAYUVI010000281.1:0-3361 GCA_043754135.1 Bdellovibrionales bacterium
CAACGACTTGGTTTGAATTCACGGCCAAGTCTTGGCCTTGGTTGCCGACAACTCCGCCTAGGGTGTCCTTGGCCAAGCGCGGTCCAATGGACTGCGCCACCTCAAGAACGGTGGGTTCGTGAGCAAATTCTTTGTGGGATCCATCTGGTAAAAATATCTTTACGGCCATCGAACTATCACGGGTATCATGCGGCGCTGAGGGGTGTCAAACGTCGCTCTTAAACCTGCGAAAATATTTAGCAATCGCCATAACAGTCGTGGTGTTAGTGAGATGCGCTCTTCATAAATCGATGATGGGTCGCGATGTCATCGGACTTGGTGTGCGGCTGCACGGCATGGTTTTTAAAATCGATCGACAGTGATAAGTTTTAATCACAAATCTCGGCGCGCTTTCTAACTTCGAAGGCGCGTCACGCGCGTCAGTTGAAAGCCGATCCAACTCGGCGCCGGCCGCTGCTCACACATTAAGGACAGCTCAAGGCTCTTGAACCACTCGGATTTTTGTCAACTCTCAGCTTTACAAAAATCCGAGTGGTGTTTACGCACTAATAGCTCACCTCTCAGCGCGGCAGCGTTCACCGTCACAAGCCTCCCGTTTTTTACAAAACAGCGTGTAAATTTTTTTTGTTGGTGAACTTCACCGCTTCAGAACTCATATACACGAGCGAGTTAGAAAAAATACCGGGTAAAACTTTTAACCCATTCAACACCAACTAAGGGAGAGAAAAATGACTCACCAACAAACTTCAAAATTCACATTGGGCACAGTAACCGCTCTTTGTGCGTTTTCTATGGTTCTATCGGCTTGCGGTGGCGACTCAAAACGAAATGCAGCGAAGAGCCCTGAAGGCTACTGGCGTACGACTGAACTCTGTTTGAAGAATGAAGCCGGCCAACAAGAGTGCGAGCAGATGAATGCCAACGATTACTCAAACTATTCTGCTGTACGCAGTGACGGCAAAGTGGAAAGTCTCGATGGCCGAACTGAATGCCAAGTAAGAGGTTCAACTTTCTCGTGCGCTGGCCAACCAAACGGCCAAATTCGTCGTGTGGGCGACAAAATAATTATTGAAGTAACTGGCTCTTACAAAATGACACTTGAACAAGTTAGTCCGCAAACCTTTAGAACATTACGTGAAAAAGTAAAGTCACAGCGAGATCCGTTAGTGGCGGCTCTACAGACTTTAAAAGGTAGAACTATAGTTCTTGTTGAAATCACTCACGCTGATACCAATCTCGCCGATGGCACCATTAGCGAGTACACCCAAAAAGCGACTGATGTCCGAGATACTAATGAATGGACTGACCAAGACAGCGGCGCGCAGTACAAGGACTATAACGCCAAAAAATTATTGTTCATCGATGATTCGCGCGTCATGGCCAACGATGTTTTCGAAACTAAGTATGAACTCCAAGCCTCTGGCCAATCAGTTAAATTGGCTTGGGAGAACATGACAAAAAATGGTCAACTCCAAGCCGGCTTCCATTCAGATTTGGCTGACCAAATCATTATTGAAGGTGACAGCGTAAAAATGCTGAGCACGGTCGAGTACACAACTGACAACAATGGCCAAAACCAAAGTCATCGGGATGTTACGACTAGCGTTTACCAAATGTTGCCGTAAGGAAATTAAGAATAAAATTAATTTGAAGCAGTTGATTAGCAATCAAATTGATTTCAACTACTAGAAGAACAACAAATTGATTTAACAACAACCAGAACATCTGCCCAAGGAGATTTCAAAATGAAAAAAACGGTTTTAACGATGGGCGCCTTACTGGCGCTCTCAATGACACTGACAGCTTGTAATGATCATGACTCAAACCGATCAGCGAAACGCAGAGTGACGCAAAATCCGGTTGGCGCTCCGACAACTCCAGCGGGTTCGCCTAATGCCCCAGGTGAAACCCCTGCGGCACCAGCACCAGGCGGCGCACCTGCTACTCCAGTGGCTGCTCACTCTGCTGCTGGTTACTGGCGTGGGGAGGAAGTGTGCTTCCCTAAACATGACACTCCCAGCGAACAAGAATGTCAGCAATTCGGCCCGAATGATTTGACATCTTACGAGCACATCGCCGATGACGGCAAAGTTTATGGCGTTGATAGCGACGAAGCCGAATGCCAACTAAAGGGTTCAGACTTGATTTGCGAAGGCAAAACTGAAGGCCAACTTACTCTTCAAGACGACAAACTGCGCTTCAGTGCTGCTGCCAACAAATACTCTCTCACTTTCATACGCGTGAACGAGGCCAATTTCAAAGCGGCGAAAGAGGCTTATGCTCTAGCCATAGCGCCTTTACGAACGGCCATCCAGACTTTACAAGGTAAGACGTTAGTTCTGGTCAGCGAGTACCACAAATATGTGGACCACGAAGCGAATGATACTTCTGAAGAAACGACTCTCGCGGCGGACATCCCCAGTTTTGACGAGTATACAGAGAGTGGCAAAATGCACAGAGACTATAATCTCAAAAAATTGGCTTTTACCGGTGGTGAAAACCTTTCGGTGAATGACGAATTGCAGACTAAGTATAGTCTCTCGTATTCGGAAGATCGCGCTGAAATGATGATCGCGACTACCGCAATTAACGGCGTACTTGAAGAAGGCTCTTTTTCAAACTTCGTTGATAGCATTGAAATTGAAGGCAACACTGTGAAGATGACGTACACATCAAACACTGAAGGCCAAGACGAAGACGGCACGAAGTATCACTACTCTTCAACGACAATTCGTACTTACACAATTCAGTAAATGATCTATGTTCATGCGCCGCCTATGTCATGTAGGTGGCCATCAACCTCCGCAGCGTCCGCAGCGGAGGTGATTTTCTTTACTAAAGACCTAAACGCTTTTTTAACTTTTTTTATCTCTAACCGAAGCCACCATTGCTAAAAATAACCACGCAATGACCAAGGCCAATAATAATCGGCCCGCGAATCTCCCGAGGCCCGCACCATGCATGAAAAGATTAAATGCAATGGCAGACGGGAAGTCTGCGAACGGTGCCGTCCAAACGGCTGCAATTAGGGCATGGGTCACTAATGTCAAAAAAGTCGTCATCAAAACAAGATAGAGTGGCTTAAGCGAAAAAGTGACTGAAAGCCACGCCGCAATTACTCCTGAGATGATCATAAGTTCCACAGGCAAATTTAAAATCGCCAACGGCTCACGGGAGAATTGTAGTGCTGGCCAAGATACCCAACCTGCCGCTAAAGCCATGACTCCACCAGCAAGCCCTACAAATACCAAGTCTTTATTTTTCGTCACGAGCCACCGCCAATCGGGTTAGAAAATGAGAGATTTTGTCTTCGAGATGCAGAGTCATATCAATCAACTGCTTTTGCGAAACACGATTACGC
>JAYUVI010000282.1:0-2804 GCA_043754135.1 Bdellovibrionales bacterium
CGACGGCGATGGATGGCCGCGCGCTCGGCGTGCCGGCAGACATGCATGACATGCATGGCGGCTCAAATTGAACATTGAGAAAAGTTCTGACCCTAAAAAATCACTGAGCCCATTGGCATTAGCGCGATCGAGTTCTCTGACGCCGCTCATGTCGACAGTGGCGGCGATTGGCTTACCGCGCGATTCTATATGCTTAAGCATGCCTGTGAAGTCGCTTTTAAACGAATCGATGTGTTTAAACTTAGGCAACATCGAAAAATTCATCGCGAATGAGTTCACGCTTTGCGCATTTAGTTTATTATCTTTAGCGTTACCGATAATTTCGCGCAGACGGCCGTTAAAGACGTTAATACCCGCCCATAAAATTTCACCATTGCGTACATCGGCGACGGCATTACCGACACCGAGTGAAGATGTTTCAGAAAGTCTGCGGTCCTCAACCCAATAAATAGCCGGGTAACGTATATCAAATGTGTACTTCATTTTGTCATTGTTCACGACTGGCGTGAACGGGCGACCCATGTTCAGGTTTTCAAATTCGTTGTTCCAGAGTTGAATAATTTCATGACCCATCTCAACATATGCTTCAGGAAAGTTTTTGAGATAAATCTCATGTTTTTGAGAAATGTCCCACTTGCCAGCGTAGAGATATTGTTCAACGCCTTCATCTTTAGAACCTAGAATATGTAGCACGTTCACGAACTCGAGATTGTTTTGGTGATAGGGCGTGGATTCGAAATCAGGTTTGTGTTTGAATTCAAGAAAATTAAATCGCATGGTACTTTGCATGTCTCCTTGCGCTTCGCTCACCGACATTTCAGCTGTGAAAGCAAAAAAATTGCGATCGGTTTTTTCTTCAAATTCAATGTCAGAGACATTCAACACTTCGGCGCCGAGTGTGCCTGGGCCTTCTTGTATGCGGGCATCAAAAGTGCGTATGTGCGCGAGGTCGAGTTTCATGTAGGGGCGCGCGGACCAGTCACTGCGTTGTGAATTGCGTTCAAGCTGATTGGTTTCGCGTCCGTATTCGTCTTTGTGTTTTTCGTAGTAGTAATGTTCGGTGATGGGGATGCTTAAAATTTTCTTCCAACGAGTGGGGTCGTTGACGTAACTGGGGTTAATGAGAAGCGCAAGTAACTCAGTTTCTGTAATTTGAAAAACCACATTGCAATGAACCGCGACGTTGCCGTTGTGTTCGATCGACTCTTCGCCCATAGCGCCTGATGCAGCCACTGCCGCCCAACCACACATAAAAGTTTTGCCGAGGTGTTGGCCTTTTGATCCTTTCGCTGTCGAAGCGGTGTCGGTATTTTTGTCGCCAACAAAAAAAGATTTCTTTACGCCTGAGCGAATTGGTGCAGGTTTTTCTTTTGCGGGTTTTTCCAGTGTGCAGCTGGTCGTGGTGAAAGTGGCGATGGCCAGTAGAGCCATTGTCCGCGCGATGAAACATAGATGCTTGACGGCAAATTTGGATTTAATTGCTTTGGCCTTTTCGACTCGAGACTTCAATCTCGTTGCCCCTTCGTTGGCGTTTTCAATTCAGCTGTAAAAAAACAGTGGAATTGCCGCGTAAGATTGAGTTGGTTAGACTTCAATCTGTGTACCATCAAGGGCATTTCGCCAGTGTTGCCGGAATGGCTTAAAATCGCCTAAAGGTTGTATTTTTAGTCATAGCTGTCTGAACTTTAGACAGCGGCCGGAAAAAAGCGTTCCTCTCAAAAATTTTTTTGGGCTGGTTAAGTACCACTTATGGCTCAGGATTTATGGATGCGGTAAGTGGTGCTTATGGGTAAAAATGAGTTTTCTCAAGCTTACGTTGGTTTCCGGTGTAAATCTTTGACGTTTGTTGCTAGCTAGTCCACGTCAATTCCAATGACCCACAATAAAAAGGCCAGGGTTTTCACCCAGCCCTTTCGCATAAACCGAAATTTCGCCGCGATAGGCGCAGCGAAAAATCAGATTAAATGCACATAGAAGCTTTTAAGTTTTTGTAAAGCTCAACGCCATTTTGCGCAGGAGCAACCACCGTGTTGTAATTCGCGCGAACGGCTTCAACGTTATTACCACAACCCATGACTTCAACGAGTGCTTCAACGTACTCGCCTTGGCCTGTGGCCAATTGTTGTTTCAGGCTGGGGTAATTTTGCGCTACAAAGTTAACGGCTTCGCGTTCGTTAACGGCGAAATCAAGTTGTTTACAACCCAAAGTACCAGTGGTCATACCAAAAGTGGGTGGAACAGTGATGTTAGTTGTCACACGAGTGGTGGTGCCGAGATAAGTTTCTTTGTCAGTGACTTCCCAACCCAAACCGCAACCGTCTAATGAATCGCGAGCGTGGCTCAGTGCAGGTATAGCGAGGGCCATAGCTAAAATAAGAAGATTTTTCATTTGTTTTCTCCCGTTGTTTTGTTTTTCGGCCCATATTCAACAGGCCGGCTTTTTTGTTTCAGGTTATAGCCTGAACTACAGCGTTTTAAATTTCAACGAAAATCTAAACGAAATAAAACTGCGGCGAAGGAAAATTTCAGCGGAGGAAATCAGCGAAAATAGTGCAGCCACTCTAACTTTGTATCAAACCCCGAGGTATTGTTTAAGTTTTCCGCATAGCTTAATGTCGAAATGAAACGAATCTCTTCATTACGTTTTAGCGAGTACGCATGAGACCAATTAAATTCATGCAAATGGCCTTCAGACCAACGGCGGTTCACATCAGTTAAACTTAAAGCTGTAAGGCGCATTTTGTATTTGCGATTCGCGGACCATGTGGGGTTCCACACCCAAGAAAACTCACCGCCTATGCGCG
>JAYUVI010000283.1:0-2586 GCA_043754135.1 Bdellovibrionales bacterium
GACCATTTTTGCGGGACGCTGTCTAAAAGTTCGGCAGTGCTTTCGGCTCAAAGAATCAATTCCTTTCGTTAACTAAGCTCATCTATTGCGGTCACAAAAAGTTCCGGAGGTTTTGTTCACGACTCAACAACAAGAGCCTCGAGTCATTCACTGCCGCCGGCCAACCTCCGCAGTCCGCTGCGGAGGTTGTAATGCGTCAAAAATTGCGGGACCACTTACTGCCCGTTGCCCAACCTTAACCGTTGGTACGGCATACCAATGGTCAAGGTTGGGCAAAAAGGGAGAAGTGCCGCCGATAACCGTGAAAATTTCTGGTCTCGTAATGGTTACGAAAGAATCGCATTTTATGGTGTGGCGTTATCTTTACTTTCACGTAAGGGGCAGTGACATCATACTTCGATCAGTAAGGTGATTACGAGGCACTTAGGTTAAATTTATTTTGAGTTTATAATTCTGGAGGTAGCGCCGAAATTTTATCTTTATCAGATAGAACATTTGAATCACTGCTCTCAGTATCAACAGCCATTTGCTCATACGATTCAGCCAGATGCTTAAGCCCATCTTCAATATCTTGAATCAGCGAATTATCGCGCCAATGTCTTTTGGTGGGGAAGTTAAGAACTTGAACTGAGTCGTCTTCACAAAGATAAGGCTGGCTATAAGCGAGGGTGGCGACGGCTAAAACCCCCATCCCCACAGATTCCAGAAAGACCGCTGAAACTGTCGAGGCCTTAGACAACTGTCAAAATCCTAGACAAAAAACCCTCTAATTTTATATATATTTAACCCATATTACCAAATACAGACGCCGCCTTAAATATGCTAAAATTTAGATATGAAATGGGCCCGCTATTTCGTTATTTTCACTCTCTGTGCCTGCGCCAACGGGCACGCCCCTTATTCAGATAATCCGGGGGCCTACAATGGTGACGCGGGCCAAGGCCAAGTGACTGTCGACGCCAGCAGTTCGAATGGCCCCATATTGAACCGCCAAGGCTTCTTGCATGGTCTTTCGGGCGCTCCCCCTCAGATCTCATTGCTGCAAAATTTGAAACCGGCATTTTGGCGCATAAATGAATACACCAATAATATATTTGTGAAAAATATTGCTCCCACCGCAAAATCGACATTCGTTTTGATTGATGCCTATGCCAACGCCAAAGGTGTACATTACGACCAGTTCGATTGGTCCACTTGGGATTGGACTGAATACTCAAACTTTGTATCGCAAACGGTCTCGCAAGCCGCTGCTTACGGGCACATCGAATACTGGGATATTTGGCCTGAACCTGATTGGTCTTTTCATGGCAGTCAAGCCAACTTGGTGCAAATGTACATCACAACAGTTACTGCCATACGGGCGCAAACTCCGTCAGCAAAAATAATTGGGCCTGACTTGAGCCATTATGATATCGCAGCTCTCGAAGCATTTATCGTTTTTATCACGCAAAGTAATTTGCGTTTTGACGGAATATCTTGGCACGAGTTTGGCCAGCCCGAAGATATCCCGGCCCACGTGCAAGCCGTACGTAATTTATTTTTAAAATATCCAATTGTGTGCAACCCCACTTGCCCTGAAATTCATATTAATGAATACGCAGGCCCCGAATATCATCTTGTCCCGGGATGGACACTGGGCTTTTTGCAACAATTTGAAGAAACTCACATCGATGTGGCTTCAAAGGCCTGTTGGTCATCCATTGAAAATAACCAAAATATTTCAGATTGCATTAGCGGAGTTGACGGCCTTTTCACCGCCGCGGGGTTGCCTCGCCCTATGTACTGGGTTCATCGCGCTTATGCCGACTTGGTCGGAGGGCTTCGTCTTACCTCAAGCCAAGTCGATGACGTAGCGGGTATCCACAAAAGTACTTTGGCTTCTAAAAATAATGCCGATCAAAGTTTAACTATTCTCTCCGCGCGCTTCAGTTGCGGGGCTCACAATAAATGGTGCGCCAATGTGCAAAGCATTGCGGCAGATGATCAAAAATTAAATCCCGCCAATTATGATTTGATTGTGCAAAATTACCCTTATGCAAAAACTTCAGTACGCGTGATTATAAGTCGAATACCAAATGAAAATACAGTTCACGAACTCGCGAACCCGATTCAAGTGTCAGACATGATTTTGCCAATTACGAAAGACCCTATTACCGCGGCCGTTCAAGATTTGCATATTTCGCTACCGCAAGTGCAAGATGGTGATGTTTATAAAATTCAGATTCAGTAAACACAACAATTGAAGTGGTTGTCTCGTCTATTGATCAGTTTGCTCAAGCATTGGTGGCACAATGTCAGACTCATCAAAAAGTGAGTCGGCTCGAAGGGGCCGATTATTTTCAAGACAATGGCTCTTTTGATTTTAAGAAACTTTTTGCTGAATTACTTGCTAGAGATAGAGATGAACGCATCTTGTTTTTTTTTCGCGGTGACACACTTTCTCACTCGGAGATGGCCACCTTCTTAAGGTCGTTGGGTGTCGCACGGACGAGGCTTGAACAGCTCACCGCCCAACGTGGAATTGTATTTTCTCTTATACTCGTGCTCAGCGAGACCGGTTTATCGGTGTATTCTCGCTACCCCGAC
>JAYUVI010000284.1:0-3307 GCA_043754135.1 Bdellovibrionales bacterium
CCCAAGTCTCGAGCCCCAGTTTCTTGAAGGCCATGTTCGATGTGCTAAAATATGAGACGCGACTGCCTCATATCAAATCATGCCATGTCTCAATATAAATCTAAAAGTGTGTCGCTTTGAAACCTGACTGACCACTTTACATTTCGCCCGAAATTTCACCGATAATATAGATATAGGCGTAATGCTGGACGTGAAGTGTTATGAGGTACAAGGCTTTAAAATTGCACACGGATTTTCAATTTGTATGGTTCACATACATTTGGCGCATTGTACTTCTTGGCATCTGCGCTTTGCAAATCGGTTGTGGTGGTGGGCGTGGCGGCGAAGAATATGCTGATGGTACTCCGATTGGTCTCGGCGTTAATGTTCGCATAATTTCTGGCAACAATCAGGTCGTTAAAAAAAATCAAAATTATCCACTGCCATTAAAAGGGAGAATTGAAGCTCCCGATGGCTCACCTGTTCCAGAGATGAAAGTGGATTGTAAACAAATATCAAATACCGATGCAGTGATCACTGGCACCACAACCTTTCGCACAGATAAGACTGGTAATTTTTCGACCAGTGTGCGCGCACCATCAGAGTACGATCTCACTGTACGAATTGAGTGCCGAATTCGCGGCACAACTAATCATACGGTGTTCACTTTGACCACGGCCTTCACTGTTGATCGCTTAGAGTGGGTGGTGGCCCCAACAACCAATTACACAGTGAGCTCAGTGACACCGTTGCCGACATTTTCACTTCGCATGATTGATACAGATGGTGATCCGATCGACGTGAACGGTGTCGGAATACACTGGATCGACGTCACGGCCCTTGCGCCCGGTTCACCCCCCATTGGTACAACCCGAGAAAATTTCGTTAGCGGCACATCCACTTTTAATGATCTTCGCTATTTGCAACTCGGCACTATCACTTTACGTGCGACCCATAATGTTTCGGGAAAATATATTGATGCCGTGGTCACCACCGACACAGGGGGCGCTACTCAAACTCTCGTGCTCTTACCGGGCCAGACGTATTCACCTGGTGTGTTGACCGCGAGCGAAGCCGCCAGTGGCACTGTGAGTAGCGTGAATGCCGACGGCACTTTCAATGCCGAGGTTCGCGCGACTGACGACTACTTCAATACAATCACCACTTATTTTGGCGCCATCTCTGTGACCACGCCCAATGACAGTGTCGACACCGAACCTGCCGCCAGCACTTTTACGGCAGGAGTGAAAACGTTCACTATGAGCCCGGTGCAAGCGAAAAATAATTATGTGGTGCGACCGGTTTCAGTTTTGACAGACAATGACACTTCGACGTTTACGGTTGACCCCGGTGCACCAGCTCATTTGATCGCGCGATTACCTGGGCAAACTTATAATGCTGGGCAATTGTTATTAGCGAATGCCATCACGGGTGCAGCCAGTACGCAAACTGCTGGTGTCATGTTCAACGCCGAAATTTTCGCCACCGATGCCGAATTCAATCAAGTCACTACAACACCAACCGTTAGCGTCACCACTACAGACGCCGCCGACACACACCCGGCTGCAAAAGTTTTAACGGCGGGCAGTACGACTTTTAATATCAGCGCAGTCACCGTTGGCAGCTGGACACTTTCTGCGGCTAGTGCGAGCTACACCACCAATGCTTCTGATTCTTTTAGTGTCGTTCATAATGCCGCTTCACAATTGGTCGTCACGACGCAGCCATCGGCGACTGTCATTGCCGGAACTGAAATCGCGCCGGTCGTTGAGATTCGCGATGCTTACAACAACATTGTGACAAGCGGACCTGATGCGACTGCCAACGTGACCATGACCATTTTCTCAGGCACCGGAGCACTCGCAGGCACTGTGACTAAAGCCGCCGTTGCGGGCGTTGCCAACTTCGCGGGTCTCGGTGCTTACATCAATTTTATTGGTGCGAAAGTCATTCGTCTTACAAAAGCAAATACGGTTGCTGGCGGTGGCACCACTGAAAAATTTGTCAATACAAACTCGTTTACTGTATCCCATGCAGCGGGAGCCTCAATTGCGTGGTCCACTCAACCAGCGAACCCAACAGTCGCCGGCGTAGAAATACCAGCCGTACTGCAAATTCGTGACACCTACGGCAACATGGTCACCACGGGAGCAGACGCCAGCGCTCTGGTCACTTTGAATTTACAAAGCGGAACAGGAGTTCTTTTAGGCACCCTGACCAAAACTGCGGTGGCCGGTGTTGCCAATTTCTCTGGCCAAAATGTGCGAATAGAATTAGCCGGCGCAAAAATTCTGCGTGCAACTAAAGCCGACACTTCAGGCGGTGGCGGCACAGCCTCAGCTTTTGCCAACAGCGCTGGTTTCACATTGCTTCACGCACCAGCCCATCATTTGGTTTTTACGACTCAGCCTATCGACCCAACGGCCGCGGGTGCAGAGTTAGCCCCAGTGATTGAAATTCGTGACATTTACGAAAATAAAGTCGACTCAGGCGCCGACTCTATGGCGATCGTGACTCTGACTCTTCAATCAGGCAGCGGCGCTCTTCTTGGTGCACCAACGACCACAGCCATAATGGGTGTCGCGAATTTTTCAGGTGGCGGTGCCTACATCGACACTACGGGAATCAAAACTCTGCGTGCACGTAAGTCTTCGACTGCGGGGAGCGGTGGTACGGCGGCACTAACTTTTGACTCAAATGCTTTTACGATCACCCCTGCGTCGGCGCATCACCTCACATGGACCACTCAGCCCGCAACAAACACTGTGGCCGGCCAAGATCTTTTACCGACTTTACAAATTAGAGATATTTTTAACAACCTTGTGAATGTGGGAGTCGATGCCACAGCCAATGTCACTTTAAGTATAGTAACCGGTACAGGTACACTTTCTGGCGCACTGACCAAGGCCGCGATCGGTGGCATTATCACTTTTGACGCTGTAGATGACCTCGCCATTGATTTAGTCGGAGCCAAGCAATTGCGCGCGACAAAAGCCGACACTTCGGGCGGTGGCGGCACAGCCGGCTTTTTTGCAGACAGCAATAGCTTTACAATTCGTCACGCGCCCGCTGCTCATATTGCGTGGGTCACTCAGCCAGCCAATACGGTGGCGGGGCAGAATCTTTTATTAGGTCTTGCGATTCGCGACGCTTACACCAATATCGTGACTAGCGGAGCTGACGCCTCAGCATCGGTCACAATGAGTCTTGAGACCGGTACCGGGGCGCTGTCAGGCACTTTAACGAAATCCGCCACTAACGGTGTCGTCAGTTTTACGGCCAGCAATACTGTGACCATGCAAATTTCGGGCGCGAAAACATTACGGGC
>JAYUVI010000285.1:0-6986 GCA_043754135.1 Bdellovibrionales bacterium
GATTCATAACTCAATTCTGGAATATCAAAATATTGAGCTTTTTCTTGTTGAGCATAAAACCACCGGCCCGAGACATGAATGAAACGATGTGTTGTTTTAAGCGACAGGCCGACAGCCGTCAGCTCAGAGGCATGTTGATCGCCGTCATATGAAGTCTTGTTTGCGCTCAAAAAAGATAAATGCTCAAATTCAAACTTGGGTACGAAGAGAGATGGTTTCGTTGACAACGTCAGCGCTGCTGTTGCAGTGGTGTTGGTCAGCGTGGGTGTCGGTAATACGGTCGTGACGGTTTCAGCAGCATGAGCCGACGCGGCGACTAGGGCTGCCGCGAATAATGTACACAACGATGAAAAAAATATGAACTTGATGCGCATCTGTTAGCGCCATCTTTCACTAGGAGAAATTACGATGTCAAACGAAGTGTACCGCATTAAAAGTGATTGGCAGAAACACGCGCTTGTTAACGCCGACCAACGCCAACAAATCTTACGAGAAAGCTCACAAAACCCTGACAAATTCTGGCGCGAGAAAGCAGCGCGTTTAAATTGGCTTAAACCTTTTACGAAAGTTCAAGATGTCTCTTACCATTCCCCGGTTAAAATTTCTTGGTATGAAGGCGGCGAGCTTAACGTTTCAGCGAATTGCATCGACCGACATTTGGCGCAAAATGCGGAGCGTGTGGCCTTCACTTGGGTGCCTGAAAATGAACAAGAATCCCCTCTGAAAATCACTTATGAAATACTCGCCGAAAAAGTCGGTCGTTTGGCGAATGCCATGAAAACTCATGGAGTCAAACGGGGTGATCGCGTCACCATTTACATGCCGATGATACCTGAAGCGGTGTATGCATTGCTGGCTTGCGCGCGCATTGGCGCCGTACACTCGGTGGTGTTTGGTGGTTTTTCGCCAGCAAGTTTGGCCGACCGTATCAACGATTGCGAAAGCGATTTCGTTATCACCGCCGATGAAGGTTGGCGCGGCGGCAAGTCGCTGGCACTTAAAACCAATGTGGATGAAGCTTTAAAAACCGCAAAGGGCGTGCGCCATGTATTTGTCGTTAAACGCACGGGAAGCGACGTACCGTGGCAAAACGGCCGCGATCTTTGGTACCACGAAGTGGTCGACAAAGAGACGCCCGACTGTGCGCCTGAACGCATGAATAGCGAAGATCCACTTTTTATTCTGTACACTTCGGGGTCAACGGGCAAGCCCAAAGGGGTTTTGCACACCACGGCCGGTTATTTGGTTTATGCAGCGCTGACTCACGAAATGGTTTTTGATTACCGCCCCGCCGATGTTTACTGGTGCGCGGCTGATATTGGTTGGGTCACGGGTCATAGTTATATCGTGTACGGCCCCCTCGCCAATGGTGCGACTTCGATTTTGTACGAGGGCTTGCCCAACTACCCTAACCCCTCCCGCATTTGGCAAATCGTTGACCAGCATAACGTGAATATTCTCTACACGGCGCCGACTTTGATTCGCGCACTTATGCGCGAGGGTGAATCTTGGGTGAAAAAAACTTCGCGCGCATCATTACGAGTTTTAGGTTCAGTCGGCGAGCCAATTAACCCAGAAACTTGGCTCTGGTATTATAAACAAGTAGGCGACGAGCGTTGCCCGATTGTCGATACCTGGTGGCAGACCGAAACCGGCGGCATTTTAATTTCGCCACTCCCCGGGGCAACTGATTTAAAACCGGGCAGTGCGACCTTCCCGCTTTTTGGTATCGACCCTGTGTTAATTAGTGACAAGGGCGAAGAAATTCAAGACGCGGGCACTGGGCATTTGTGTTTGACAGCGTCGTGGCCCGGGCAGATGCGCACTGTTTACAAAGATCATAAACGTTTTGAAGAAACGTATTTTAGCCAATTCCCCGGCAAGTATTACACCGGCGATGAATGCCGCCGCGATGAAGATGGCTACTACTGGATTATCGGACGCGCTGACGACGTGATCAATGTGTCAGGCCACCGCTTAGGCACAGCCGAAGTTGAAAGCGCTTTAGTGTCGCACACGTCTGTGGCTGAAAGCGCCGTGGTGGGCTGCCCGCACGATATTAAAGGCCAGGGCATTTATGCTTTTGTTACTTTGAAAAGCGGTATTGACGGCACAGAAGATTTAAAAAAGACGCTTGTGCAGCATGTGCGAAAAGCGATTGGCCCCATCGCCACTCCAGACGTGATTCAATGGGCCCCTGCCCTGCCAAAAACGCGAAGTGGTAAAATTATGCGGCGAATTTTAAAGAAAATTGCCGCTCACGATTTCAGTTCGTTGGGTGACACCTCGACGCTCGCTGACCCAAGTGTGGTGGAGAATTTAATAGCCACGCGTGGGAAAATTGAACTACCTTAAAAACGTTTCACTTCTGCCCCAGACACGGGGCACGGTTTTAATAAAAACTAAAATGAAACCACCTCCATATCGCCCGTAAAGCAGCCCGTAGGACCCGGCTTTGCATTTGTTCTTGGGTAGAATTTACTCACACCTAAAGGAGTCTTTATGACCACGACAACTATTGACGACAAACGAGCACCGAGAAGCAGTAACTCACCACTCCTATGGATTTTAGGGGGACTGATTTTGATCGCCGCAATTGTGATGTTGGTTATGCGTCCAAATTCGAGCAGCCGAACAGAAGGCGCAGGTTCTCTCAGCGGTAGATTGCCCTATAGCGACAGCACACCCGCCGCCGACAATGACACTGGCGCAACCACCACCACCGACACCAACACGAATAGCACACGCCCGAACTCCACCGACACTAACTCGAACACAAATCAAAATACGCGGAACAATAATCCAAATAATAATCAGAACACTAATCAATAGTGCATGATGATTAGTGCACGATGATTTGACACAAGGGCGACGGCTAACGGCTGTCGCCGCCAACTTGTCAGAACACAAAGGTTTCTGTCAAAATTTCAACTCTTTTTTTTGGTGCACGCTCGGCGCTGTCAGGCGACTGACGGCGATCGCTTTTCTGCCTTATTTTTGACGGCAATTGACACAAGAAAACAAACAAATGACATTGCCTTCTTCTTTTGGCCCAACCTAAAATTAAATCAACCGAAAGCTGCCGAAAGAATAAGCAGTCCACGGTGGTTAACACGCAGGGCAAGCGTGTTAAGTTAACGATAGATAAGAAGTTTTAAAGGGCCATGAATAAGTATTAGGCAACTACGAATTTTGGCGCAAAAAATTTGACAGAAAATTGAGTGGACCATATCGTTTTTGAGTTTGATTAGGTAATTAAAATTTAAATAATTAAATTCAGTTTAAAATTAAGTTAAGCAGAGAGATTAATTCCGGCATGCACCAGGGAGGGGCAAAGATGGAAATGACACCCAATACAGAAAATACATACGGCACAGGCGACTCAGGCACTTCGACCACCTATGGTGCAAATACAGCCGAACCTGACCCGAACCAGCTTGCGCTTTCGCGTGAGTTTGAAATTGAAGAAGAAGGCCCCAAAATTATGCGCGTGAAAAAGCGCGATGGTTCTCTGCAGCCCGTGGACGTAACTAAAATCGTGAACGTGGTAATTGCCTGCGCCTCGGGCTTAAAAGAAGTCGACCCTATGCGTGTCGCCACTAAAGTGATCAGCGGTCTCTACGATGGTGCCACCACAAAAGAGCTCGACGAGCTTTGCATTCAAACAGCGTCGCTACTTATTGGAGAAGACCCCGCCTATTCGAAACTTTCGGCGCGTCTACTCGCACGGTACATTGATGAAGAAGTCGCTAACCAAAATATACGCACGTTCTATGATTCCGCTCGCCGTGGTTTTGAAAATGGCATTATCTCGAAAGAGAAATTCGAATTTATCAAAGACAATAAAGAAGCCCTCAATATTATAATTGACTCCACTCGCACCCAACGCTTTGAATACTTTGGCTTGCGTACGGTTTATGACCGCTACCTTCTGAAAGACCCCCACACTCGCAATGTGTTCGAGAACCCACAATACTTTTTCTTGCGCGTGAGCTGCGGGCTTGCAAGAAACTTTGAAGAAGCCAAAGAGATGTACGAACTTATTTCGAGTCTCGACTATTTGCCGAGCTCCCCCACGCTTTTCAACGCGGCAACTGAGCGCTCGCAGCTGTCGTCGTGTTATCTTCTCGACTCTCCGCTCGATGATCTCTCTTCGATTTATGACAAATACAAAGATGTGGCCTTGCTGTCTAAATTTGCCGGCGGTATTGGCATTTCTTTCAGTCGCGTGCGCTCACGTGGCTCATTGATCAAGGGCACGAACGGTCACTCGAATGGCGTCGTACCTTGGCTTAAAACTCTCGACTCTTCGGTTGCAGCCGTGAACCAAGGTGGTCGTCGTAAAGGGGCCGCTTGCATATACTTAGAGAGCTGGCATGCCGACATCGAAGATTTTTTACAGTTACGTGACAACACCGGCGACGAACAACAACGCACACACAATTTGAATTTGGCCAACTGGGTGCCTGATTTATTTATGAAGCGTGTTGAAACTGGCGCCATGTGGTCTTTATTCGACCCGAAAGATGTGCCGGACTTTACTGATCTGTACGGCGCCGCTTTCGATAAAGCTTATGAAGAAGCCGAAGCTAAAAAAATATTCGCTAAGCAAGTGCCGGCGCGCGACCTTTACTCACGCATGATGAAAACCCTAGCCCAAACTGGCAACGGCTGGATGACTTTTAAAGACCCCTCGAACATGCGCTGCAATCAAACTGGCGAACCTGGCCAGACCGTACACTTGTCTAACCTTTGCACCGAAATCATTGAGGTGACGAACGATAAAGAAACTGCGGTATGTAATTTGGGCTCGGTAAACTTGAGCCATCATATAATTGATGGCCGCGTTGATTTTGATAAGCTGGCGCTAACTGTGAAGGTCGCGGTGAAGTATCTCGATCGCGTGATTGACATTAATTTCTACCCGATCGGTACGGCGAAATCATCGAACTCACGTTGGCGCCCTGTCGGCTTAGGCTTAATGGGTCTACAAGATGTGTTCTTTAAACTCGATCTGCCTTTTGATTCACCTGAAGCATTAAAAATTTCAACGCAAATTCAAGAATGCATCTACTACAACGCCCTCAAAACTTCGTGTGAACTCGCAGAAAAATTGGGAGCGCATGAGGCTTTTCCGCAAACTCGCGCCGCGCGGGGTGAATTGCAGTTTGATAGCTGGGGTGTCGTGCCTGAAGATATGGAGAAATGGGAGAAGCTACGTCGCAAAATTAAAAAAGTGGGCTTAAGAAACTCGCTCTTGATTGCGATTGCTCCGACCGCCACGATTGCTTCAATCACGGGCGTGTATGAAGCCACTGAGCCGCAAATTTCGAACCTTTTTAAGCGTGAAACTTTGTCGGGTGAATTTATTCAAATCAACCGCTACCTTTTACAAAAGTTGAAGCAATTGGGAGTGTGGAGTGAGGATTTACGTGCGCGCATTAAGGCCGCTGAAGGTTCGATTCAAGATATCGCCGAGATACCCGCTGAGGTGAAGGCGATTTATCGCACGGTTTGGGAGGTCCCTCAGAAATCTTTGATCGATTTGGCCGCGGCGCGTGGCCCCTATATTGATCAAAGCCAAAGCCTGAATTTGTTTATCGAGTCGCCTAGCATTGGTAAACTGTCGAGCATGTACATGTACGCCTGGAAGAAAGGTGTCAAAACCACCTACTACTTGCGTTCACGCCCGGCCACGAAGATTGCCAAGGTGACCTACACGAAACTCGCCGATATGGGCAGCGGGATACCCGAAGCCAGCGAGCCTATGAGTGATGCTTTGAGCGCCACTGATATCAGCTCAACAGCACCGAGCAGTTACAGTGACGCAGACGCTATCACTTGCTCGCTCGAGAACCCAGAATCTTGCGAAGCCTGTCAGTAGTTGCTACCTTTTAGATGCAGCAGGCCCCTTCGGCCTGCTGTACACGTTCACAATTTTAAGGAGACCCCGTGATACTGAATCCTGGATTCGACCTAACCTTGCGACCTATGAAGTACCCGATCTTTTTTGAGATGTACAAAAACGGCATCAAGAACAATTGGACGGTGGAAGAAGTCGATTTCAGCTCTGATGTTGTGGACCTCCGCTCGAAGTTAAACCCAGCTGAGCGATTTTTAATTCAGCGCTTGGTGGCTTTTTTTGCTACTGGTGATTCGATCGTCGGCAACAATCTGGTATTGAATCTTTACAAGCACGTTAATTCTCCCGAAGCGCGTCTTTATTTGTCGCGACAACTTTTCGAAGAAGCTTTACACGTGCAGTTTTACCTGACTCTGCTCGACACTTACATCACTGAGCCTAAAGATCGCGAAGGTGCTTTTGCCGCGATTGAAACAATCCCATCAATTAGAACCAAAGGTCAGTTTTGCTTTAAGTGGATGGACTCTATCAACGACCTGCACCAGCTCAATACTCTCGAGGACCGCCGCAAATTTTTGATGAACCTGACTTGCTTCGCGAGCTGCATCGAAGGTTTATTTTTCTTCGGCGCTTTTGCCTATGTGTATTTCTTGCGTTCAAAAGGTTTATTAAATGGTCTCGCGTCAGGCACCAACTGGGTGTTTCGTGACGAGAGCAATCACATCGACTTCGCCATGGAGGTCATCAAGATCGCCCGCGAAGAAGAACCTAAACTTTTCGACAACCGCATGGCCGATATGATTAAAGTGATGATCGAAGAAGCCATCCAGTGCGAGTTAGCGTTTGCCCAAGATATCTTGTCACACGGTTTAGCCGGCCTGAGCCTAAAAGACATGAAAACTTATTTGCAATTCATCGGCGATCAACGCTTAGAGCGCTTGCAAATACCCGCACAATATAAAGTAAAAAACCCATTCGGCTTCATGGAGCTACAAGACACGCAAGAACTCACCAACTTTTTCGAACGCCGAGTATCAGCCTACCAAGTCGGCGTAACAGGCGAAGTTTCTTTCGACGAAAAATTCTAGGGTGCGGACACACTTCCGGTAGCGGCAGTGCAGCA
>JAYUVI010000286.1:0-2936 GCA_043754135.1 Bdellovibrionales bacterium
AATGACTCAATTACACTCGAACGCAAAACGCCTTCCGGCACTTGGCTCAAATCGATACGATCTGGGATTTGGTCGGGCGTTTTAACTTTACGAACGTCATGCTGAATAGCAAAATCAAGATCGGGGATTTCTCCCGCGAAAGATCCTTCTTTCATGCTTACCACTCCTTGGTAAATCAGTCCGTGCATGGACTTCATAGAAAATTGTCTCAGAAAGACGCGTTTTGTGCAAAAAAGCGAAGCGTAGCTGTGCGTTATCGTTTACACCCGACTTTGGTCTGCCGATGAGTCGCTAATGGAAAAGGCTAATGCTCCCGCTAAAATACAAAAAGCAGTCGAAAAGGTTGAAAGTAAAGTCGATTATCAGACGCTGGAAAAGGCGCGGGCCGAGGTTTTACAGACTCATTTGAAAGAGCAGTTGAAGGCTCTTGAGGGTAACAAAAACAATTCCATGCGGCAGATGGTGCTGCATTACACGTCTGAGGGGCATTACAAAGAAGCGGCAACAACGCTAGACCAGTATATTGAAATCAAAAAAGTTTATCCCGCGGTTGTGGGTCGCTGTCGTGGTCATGTGCATCACGCGAAAGAACTACTCAACGCCATTCGCGCGAAAAGAAACTTTCCCAACCTCGCGCAATTGTCGATGTCAAAACAGCAAGAGATTTTGGATCACGCTATCGGCCATTTCGAAGAATTAAAGGCCACATTAAAGGCCATTGAGTTCACTGTGCGCGATGAAAATGTGAAAGACATTCGCTCAACAGTTTGGTTGGTGCGCACATTTGTCTATTCGGTTCTGGCGGTGGTGGTGGCGGGGTTTATAGCTGAGTTTGCAGACACACTTGCTAAACCAGTATGGTGGGTGTTTAACGACCTCACCACGAATATATCGTCATTTATTCTCAGAGTGTTGCCGTTTATTTAACGGCTTCGCTATTGTTCAGGGCCTTCGATGTTATTTATTCGCTTCGCTATTTCTTGGTCGCTTCGCGGTGGACAGCATCAAGAACGGTGATCATATTACCACGCTGTAATTTACGTCCATTTACATAAAATGTTGGGGTCGCGTGCACGCCTGAAGCTGAGCCTATTTTCGCTTGTGCGCGAATGGCGGCGTCGGTGTCGCTGGCCTCTGCGCAAGCTTTGACGGCCTCTGTGGTTAGGCTTAGTGTCGGCAAAAATTCGGCGGTCATTTTATCTACAAACTCGCGAGAATTTTTAGTCAACACTTCGTCTTGATTTGAAAAGTAATGATCGTGAAGCTGCCACCCTTTTTGGCCCAATTTCTCGGCGCAATAGACATTTCGCGCTAAGAGACATGAAATGCCATCGCCGCCGCCGGGGATCGCGTCATTGCAAGTGCCATCGAGCGGGAAGCTGTAAAACTCAACCCGCACTTGCGAGTGTGAATTGTAAAAGGCCTTTAGGCTGGGGCCGGCATGGCGACAGTGGCTACAACGAAAATCGGCAAACTCACGCAAAATCATTTTCGCATCGGCGGGGCCTTTTGCCATTGATGGAGCAACGCTGGAAAAATCCATCACCGGGTTGGCTTGCCAATCTGCAACCGAATTGCGTACGGCTAAGCCGATTTGGCTTGCACCAATGCTTTGCAAATAAGCCGTGTGAAAGAAAAAACCACCTAACGGTACAAACGCGAAAAGTGCGCCATAAGCTTTGGCCGACGAAAAGAGGTCAGGCAAATAATCAACGATGGGCTTCGCTGATGGGTCACGACTTTTCATCACTAACGCAAAAACAATAAAGCTGGCGAGATAAGCCCCCATACAAAATAAACAGTAGGCTCCAATCAAAAACATCGAGACCGAACCCATGACCACCGAAGTGAGTCCGACAATCGCCGCGAGCAGAAAGGTGTATTGGCTCAGGCGTGGTGGGTTTTCACTCCATCCGATGATCGACAATCCGATGAGCACAGCGAGCACTAAATTTGCTGAAATGCCAAACATGGCAATGGGCACTCCACCAATCGCCGAGTAAGCGCTGGCTGTGACGGTGTCGCAGTTAAATTGTGAAGAAATATTGCACACGCTTTCGCTGCTCCCGATGCCGTAATTGAGGCCGTAAAAGTGAAAGGCTAGGTAAATGTGCAAGCCGATGGCGACGAAAGTAAGTAGAAGCGCGATTTTTAACTTCATAGAACCATTAAATGAGCATAGTCTTTTTATGTCAAGGGAGGGGAGTTTTGTCTCGCTGGTATTACTTACACAAGGGGCGACCTTTCGGGCCCGTCAACACTGATGAAGTGCGTGCTGAAATTAGCGCTCGCCGCTTGGGTGCTCAAGATCTTATTTTCAAAGAAAATGATTCCACTTGGCGTGATCTTGCCTCTCACCATGAATTCAAAGATGTTCTCAACCAACAGCAAGACAAAGTGGTGGTCGCCGATGAATGGGTGCTGCTTTTGCGCAAAGAAGATGGCACGGGTTATCGTCAGCAGGGTCCTTTCAAGCGGGCTGAGATTTTTGAAAAATTAAAATCTGGTGAAATCGCTTTCACTGACTATGTTTGGCGCAAGGGTTTGAAGGAATGGTACAAAATTCTTGCGATCAACGAATTTCATGTGCCACTTTCAGTCGCCGACAAAGTTTTAGAATCCGAGGCCACGCAAACCGACATGTTGGACCTCACGGAAGTGACAAAACGGATACCACTCCCGCAGGACCTCTCGCCGCCAACAGCTGCAGAAAAAGCGTCGACGCTAACCGCCGGCGGCTTTGTTATAGCACCTCAGCAACAAACAGATGGGCAAACGCTTGCCCCTTTGAAAATGCCCGAAGAAAAGCCACTGAGCGAAGTTGAAAAGCCGACGACAATAAAGTTTGAAACGATGGTCACGACGTCAACAGCGACGGTCGGCGAGAAAAGCACAGATAAAAATACAGAGAAAAATACAGAGAAGACAGATCGCGT
>JAYUVI010000287.1:0-3986 GCA_043754135.1 Bdellovibrionales bacterium
CATAAAGGTGCCAAGTGCTTTTTTGGGAGTGCGTTATTTTGCAAAGGCATCGACACAAGGGTCATCGTTGAGGGATTGCATGACAGCATCGCGCGAGGCCTTTTCGTTCTGATAATTCTGGTGGTAGCCCAATAGTTTTTCTTCGATAAGGCGATCGACACGCTTAAGGCTTGCGAACAATTTGTCGTAGGCTAAATTCTGCGCGTCGATTCGGTGTCGGGCAAAGAAATCGACGACTCGTGAATTTGACGACTTGACTGAAATGAAAAATATGGCCAAATCCTGAGCGATTTTATCGTGGGTCCTGTTATCGAGATCAGCGATCATAGCCATGTGGGCTTTATCGATTATCTCGACAATGTCGCGATCTTGCGGGACGAGTACATCTAAAAAACCGAGTCCCTGAGCGACGTACTTAAAATGGTAGAGACGTCGGTTTGTCGACATTAAATACGGGAACCCCAACTGCCCCATAAGATCTTCGCTATTCAGCCCCTCCACAAGCGGTGGTAGCGTCGCGCTCGCATAAAAAATTTCAAATAGCGATTTAGTCAAAGCCCCGAGAAAAACAACTGTGATTTCTCCAGGTCTCGTTTCGGAAACTTTCTTAGCAAAATCGGGGTCGTGATAGTCCAAGATTTTCACGCGATGAACAGAGCTGATCTTTCTTTCATAACCCTTAATTAACAACGCGCTCACCTCGTTCAACACCGGCACCACAATACCCCGACCAAAAAGCTCGGGCCGCACTTGCAGAGCCGTGTTCAGTCCGTGCAGATAATTCATCAATTGATAATTACTACTTACGGCATGCCCATAGATAGGCGCGAAATCTAAAGTGGCTCGCGCCGCTAGTAAACCTTCAACAGCTGTCGTCTTTTGCCGAAGTGGCTCCGCGTGGGCCAGCTGCGCGCGTACAAAACTCGCGACGTCAGTCGGTTTTTCAACACCAATTAAGTTATTCAGATCGGAGCGGTTGAGCTCGCGAGCCTGAGCGACAAGTTCGTTTCGGAGCGGTAATTGCTTATACAAGTCATCTAACGTTGAAGGACTATACAAAATCTGCGCAGGGCTTAAATCCCACGCCATGGGTTGTACTGTGACGAGTGAATAGGCATTGAGTTGCTGCGGTTTTGCCTCGCGATCATCAGCAGCCGCAATGCCCACGAGCACAGGTGGGAAAGTCGTTTGATTGTAAGGCTTTTCATATCGTTCGTTGGTAACCACACGATTAAAATATTCACGCAAGAAAAAGGAGAGCTTGAGGTCGGCAAAGCGCTGAAACGAAGAGAGATCATAAACAAATGGTGGCATCAAGTACTGTAACTTTTCAGCCACGCCGAAATCATAAATCACTTCGATCTCGCCCTCGTAGCCATAAAATCGCAAGCGCGTGACCGCGTTGGCAGCTAGCGACTGATGCCCATTACCGTAGGCCACTGTCACTATGATGCGAATAACAGGCAGACTCGCTATGTGCGGCAGCTGATTAATAGGCTTAGGGTCGGCCCAGCCCCAATACGGAGCTAATGTCAAAAATATAAACAGAACCCACGGGCTCAAGTGCGGTAGAAACAATCTCGTCATCCTTAGTGAATCAGCGATTTAAAAATGCAATCCGTTCGCCAGTCAGGGCGTACTCACTTCAATACCGAAGTATGTAGAACGGGCTAGCCTTGGCCGGCTAAGCGTATGATGCCGTGGTCGAAGAGTTCACCTAAACCGTGTTGATGCTTCGGCATGCTACCGGTAGCGCCGAGCCAAGTTTCAGGCGTTTCCATACACAGAAAAATTTTGTATTGGGGTGAGCGTGCGCGGAATTCGCTCAAAATAAAATTGAACATTTCTTCTCTTAGCGTTTGATCGTAGCGCAGTTTGCCGTCGCGCCCTTTAAACAACTCGGCTTGCATGACGTACGATTGCAAACCGAAACGTTCGCGCATCATGTGACGCTGCTCGGGTTGAAAGCGGAGGGCACCGACCGACATGACGTTGATATCTTCTGGCGCAAACCGCGCGGTGATTTGCTTGACCATTTGCGAGTAAGAATCGCGCCAGCCTTCGTGGTGAATCATCGGGTCTAAGTGAAAGGCGACGAGAAAACCATTGTCGCGGGCTTTGCGGGCCGCTTGTAAGCGTGCTGCAAGCGACGCCGTGCCGTGCTCTTCGCTCGCCACGATGTTTTCGGGGTTGAGCGAAAAACTCACAATCACATTTTGCGCATGTTCGACGTCGAGAAACTGATCGACCTTTGAACTTTTGGTTTTGAATTCGAGCTTCCACCTAGGGTAGTCGCGAAAGAATTTGATTAACTCACGGGAGTAGAGAGTCACCTCATCTAAACTGAGTGAGTCGATCACTTCGCCTGTGCCAACTCTTAAAGGTTGGTCGCGAAGTGTCTCGCTCATGGCTCGCAATTCATCTAGGGCCTTGTCGAGATTGGCGTAAATTTTCATAACCGGTGAATTGATAAAACTTTGCAGGTAGCAATAAGAGCAGTTCATGTTGCACTGAAGACCAAGATTGAGCACAAAATAATTGCAGCAGGTCAGGCCCGGGCGCGCGCCGGGACAGCGTTTAAAAAAATGGCCTTTGAAGTTGGTGATGAAAAGTTCCTTTTTGCTGCGATCAAATTGACGGGCCGAGAGTGTGCCGTGATCGTCTGAGTGAGGCTCGTGGTCGATGACTTCAATTTGTTCTGGCGACCAGTTTTTGTAAACACGCTCGAGTAACCCACTGGTGATGCCCGCGTGGGCATTAGCCGCTGCGTGCAGTTCGTGGTCAATATAAACTCGGGTGATTTCGCTCAGAGAAACTTCAGAAGAATTTTCAACTGCCACAATTTGAGAATGATTCGCGTTCGCAAAAATCCCAGAAGAGATGTCGCCGACTAAAGATGGCTCTCGGACCAAAATTTCAGACATTTGGCGAACCCGATGTCTCAGCGGCTAATATTGCATTTCTTGAAGTTTCAGCGTTTTGCGTTTCAATCAGCATTTGCACTTCGCCACCCGGTCGTTTTTCACCCTCGCGTTTTTCGAGCTGTTCAGCGACTGCTGAAAAACCTTTCACCTGCGAACGTAGGTCTTGACTGTCGCGAATAAAAATTTTCACTTCGAAGCCGCTGCGATCGCCTTGGCGGCCGGCTTTCACTTGGGCGCGCTTAGGCCAAGGTAAACTTTTGGCGAGCTCTTCGATTTTCTTTTTCTGCGATGAAGCGAGCGGGTAACGCCACACTTCGAGGCGCACAAAAAATTCTGCCCAAGACAAATCCGTCGACAACAAAACTTTTGCTGCTGATGGGCCCTCATCGCTTTGCAACGCTTGTTGAAAACGCGGTGGCGAGATTAGGTAGAGATCAATGATCCACTCCAATGCGCGTGTGCCCTCTTGCTTCGATGGGTTATGCTGCGCCAATCGTGCGAGCAAGGCCTGCAGAAAATAAAAACGCTCGTGATTGTTTTTCAACGCGACATCGTTTTTTAAAGCGAGGAGGGGCAATAGATCGCCTACGCTCAGTTCTTTGTCACGACTCCACGTTTGAAATTCGCTGGGCAACGAAAGCCATTGGTCAATGGCTCGCAAAAAATCTTCGGTGAAGCGCATTTGGTAATGGGGCAAAAAAATCGCCCAATCAAAGTCCAAGCCCGACTCGCGCAATGTTTGAAACAGCTGAGCGAAATCAGCAAAACGCATTTTAGGGTAAAGTTCGGCCAGCCAAGTTTCTAAATTTGTGTCACTGCCGTCGAGAGCGTCTACAGTCTCACTCCCCCTGCAGGTCAGACAAATTCCGCGCCAGTGTAAGTGCGGTAGAGCCTTCGCCCACACCGGTGAGAGGCCAAACCGCAAACACTTTGCGCAGCGCGATACTTGAGTGATTTTCATGACTAAGCGTGTACCGCAACTTCATAATCAAGTCATGTGCGCTGGGGCGCTAAGCCACGGCAAGCCAGTGGGAACTTCATAGAAGAATATGAAACAGGCCC
>JAYUVI010000288.1:0-6211 GCA_043754135.1 Bdellovibrionales bacterium
ACACCAGACAAGTAATTTTTCACCACACAACCCCCGAGGGTATGGGGCTTTCACCAAATAGCGACTCGCTTTCGGGCAGCCCGCGTAAACGCGGGCCAAACGCTGAGCGTTTGCCGAAAGCGTGAGCGCAGGAGCGCGCTCGCTATTTGGTGAAAGCCCCATACCCTCGGGGGTTGTGTGGTGAAAAATTACTTGTCTGGTGTTTTCAACACTGCGAAATTGATTTCGACGATGCCCGATTCGGTCGCCGTATACATGACTTTTTTCAGTGTTAAAAAATCAATTTTTTTATCTGCTTGAATCGTTATTTTACGAAAAGAATCAATTTCATCTTCAGGCGATTTATCACCTATTTTAATTTTTTCAACAGCGGAGCGCAGCTGATTAGTTAAATCGCGTTTTTCGCTTTCGCCCTTATGAATCACCACTTCAATTAGTTTACGTAGAGTGGTGATCTCCCAATCCTCTTGCGCTCGAACAATGGCAGAGTCGAGTTACTTTTCATTATTCAAGCGAATATCTTGTTCCGAAACAATAATTACGTTGGCCGGCTTAAGATCTTTGACGGTCCTCGCATCAGGCAGGCTCACACCCTCCGGGATTTCTAAAATTTCACCCGTCGTCGCATAGTTTTGCAGAAGAAAAACGACTAATACAGTGAAAAGGTCCACCATTGCTGTCAGTGAAAGTACGGCAACAACACTGCGCTTCGGGTTGAGATTTTTGCCTTTTCTGTCGCGTTTACCGGGTATGTAAATAGCCATTACTGGACTCCTCCCGTCGCGATAGAAATTTGTTCGAAGCCCGCTTGTAAAACGGCATCCATCCCGGTGATGAGGCTTACGTACTCAAGTTCGTCAGACATGCTAATCACGCAGTCGGCTTTGTCAGGGTAAATCTCTTTCACTTTTTTCATCTCCGCGACGAGACGTTCGGCATTGTACTCTTGGCCAGCTTTAGGTATCGAAGTCTCTTGGCGGCCCACGACCACTCGGTAACCCGAGGCGAGAATATCAACGCGCAGGGGGATTTCTGCGCGCGGTGGCGGCTCCACCTTGTCATCGCCGGTCTTTTTACCGTAGATCGAACTGCCGATTTGAATCATCGAAACTTGTGTCCACACAGCTGTAATCAGAAGAAAGATCACGAGCACCGACATTAAGTCGATGAATGGGACGAGATTCACATCCACATTCGTTCGGCGCCCGGTATTACTACTGTCATCCATGTATGCCATAAAGCTCTTCTTCTCTCGTTATTCTTTCATTTTATCGCGATTCGAAACCACGAGATTCATCAGCGTCATGCTGCTCTCAACCATGTCGTTAATCGCACGGCCGATACGTAACTGAAAAAATCCATAAGTGAGAATCGATATGATCGCGACAAGCAGTCCGAATGCTGTACAGTTCAGTGCTTCAGAAATACCTTTCGAGAGCAGTGCGGCCTTCTGTGCAGCATCAGCTTTGCCTACACCAGCGAATGACTGTATCAAACCAGCGATGGTACCCAAGAGACCAATCAACACTGAAACGTTACCAAACACCGCGAGAAAAGACGTCCAGCCTTCGAGGCGGGGTGTTTCGCGAATGACGGCGGCGTCCATCGCCACTTGTACTTCTTCGTCAGAGCGCTTATTCAACACTTGCACCAAACCCGACTTCATCGTGTTGGTGAGCGGCGCCGGCCGACGATCACAAAAAGCTATGGCCTGGCGAAGTTCACCGCGCAAGAGCATGCTAAATAAATTTTCATTTAAATTCGTTTTATCAACAGTCAGTCGGCTGAGCGAAACCATTCTTTCAACGATCAAGAACAGTGCGAGTAAACCGATGATGGCGATTAAGTGCATCACAAAACCACCTTGGCAGTAAGATCTTGCCAAGAAATTCGTGTACACCAAACATTTATCACGCTCGATATCAGAAGCGTTCGCTGCAACAGCAACGGCTTGACTGACCTCCTGCGCGTTCGCGGTCACAAAATTAGCTATGACCCCGAAAAAAATTGTTGCGATTCGCATAAAAATCCCCCTTTTCACTATTGTGAAGCGAATACAAACGGATAAGTAACTTCAGCTATCTGGTCAGGTGGTGGTTCTGGAAAAGTTAACCCACGAATCACCCGCGCCATACATTCACCCATCTGTTTGTCACCGACAGTATTAGATTTCACGGTCGAATTTGTCGCGCGACCTCGCTCTTCAATGTGCCACTTGATTTCAATTTTACCGTATGAATCTGAATTACGTCGTAACGCCTGGTTGTAGCAATTTTCAAAAAGTTTAATATTTTCTCTAATCACGCGACGAATGGCCTCGCGATCAATAGAACCTGTGAACTCAGCCTCCGACTCACCGATATTAAGATCCACACGACCGCGTTTACCGATCCCTGCTGAGCCCGCGCCAAATGTGCCGGTGCCTTTGCCGGCGGTGCCGACATCGCCAATACCGTAAGTCGCTGAACCTTTGCCACCGGCGCCCACATTTTTCAAACGACCGCCGAGGTTTTCCCCGGCGCGATCATCGGCTGAGCCGGAGTATCCGGTGGCTTTTGCAGCATCACCCAACAACTCACCGGTACCTGAATAACTTTTTGACAGCTGACTTTGTGAACCTTTACCGCCGAAAGTGCTGAGAAGGCCCAACTTGCTTACATCACGCGTCTGGCTTTGAGCATTAGCTGCGGCTTTGCCGGTGTTGACTGAAGCGCCTTGCTGAACTCCAGAACTCACGATTGTAGTTTTCTTTTTTATCGGTGTCGGCCTTAACTCCGCTGCTCTACCCGCATCAGACTTAGTAGTCGTGCGCTCTTGCGCGTCGACTTTCACGACCTTCTTTTGTTGAGGAGTGTCTTCGGTCACCGCAACAATTTGGGGTCTTGGAGCATTAAATCGGATAGTCGCTCGACGTGGCGGTTCAATTTTCGCCAAATCTTCTTCGCTGGGCTTTGGCGTGTAGATCAACATATAAAGACCAATCAGTGCGGCAATCACAAATGACATCAAGACCGCAGTTGACTCTGAAGCGGTAAAATCAAAGAGTGGGCCGATAAGCGGGGCGGCAGTCTCAGGCAAGTAGCGAATATAAATTGAAACTAAATCGCCGTGTAAACCGAGACGTACGGCTTCGCCTTGAATAAGTTCAAATTCAAAACCGTTTTCAACCTGGCGCATGCGATTTTTGCGCTTAAAATCGGCCAGACTCATTTGCTCTTCATCTTTAAAATAGTCGCCAGTCATTTCGGGCGTCACACAAACCATGACCCCAACATCTAAACGTAGCAAAGTCATTTGTGATCGAGTTAAACCGAGTAATGGCACCACTATGGTGCTGTCTTCGCTCGAGCCAATTGTGACTTCTTGTTTTGTATCGAAATGATGTGTGCTCAACACCCGATCGCGCCAAGCTACAGTCACTTCGACAATCGGACCACGCGATTTCTGGTAACGCCGATTAAGCTCTGCATGGGCAGTCGAACTACGTGCCGCTTGAGTTTTCTTTTCCGCTTGTGCTTTCGACTCTTCTGTTGCCGCTGGCTCTTCGGCTTTTTCTGCATTTCGCTTTGAGGCCACTTTAGTCGGTGGTGGTGGCACATCATCATTCATTTTAACGAGCGGCACAACGGCATTATCATGCTTAGGTGCCTGCACGGGTTTGGGCACACCTACAAAAAATTCAATCCGGTAAGGGCCCACGATGATTTCATCGCCTGAGGCCAGGGCTTCATCAAAAATCTTCTCGCCGTTTTTCAACGTGCCTGTAGAAGAACCTAGATCAGAGATGTAGTAACAGGCATCACGTTCATCAATGACCGCGTGTACAGGAGAAATATCTTTATCTTCAAGACGTAAGTGACTATCTTCGCCACTGCCTATGACCACTTGATCTTCAGCAAACTGACGTACGTTCTCGAGCTTGCTACCACGATATACGCGTAAAAATATAGGTGGCTTCATTTTTCGCCCTCACCCATCCGACTAATGTCTTCCGCCGTACGACTCATCTCAGGTAAAAAATTTTCTCTTAACTTAATTAAACGCTTAAAATTAAATTGTTTCTTTTGTAATAAATAAAGCAGCTCAGGCTTTTTCACTTCACCTTGAATTAATTCATCTTCGAAATTAATCGAAGTGGTTTTCTTGTCACCGGGATGCTTTGCATCTTGTGCGTTTGCACTTAGCGGCAACATAAACCATAGAATCAATAAAACCCAAAGCTTACGCATGTTTCAGTTTTTCTCCAGTTTGCTCACAAGATCATTTGCACGGCGCAAAATATCTTGGTCATCAGTTACAATTTTCAATTTAGTTAATTGCCGAGTCGCTTCTTTTTTATTTTTCTGGACCTCTACAAGAAAGATCAAATAGTTCAAATTGACCGTAATATCACGAGTTCCGGCTTTGTTAATATCGCTGAAAACCTCGCCCGCCTTGTCGTTCTCGCCAATTCCCATTAGCGCAATGGCATAGTTGTTGGCTACTTGTAGCGACTCGTAAGTTCCCCGACGTAAGTCTGAACGCAACGCTCTGTACGCGTCTTCGAGTGTCATTAAACTCTTCTGGTAATCTTTGTACTCGAGGTAGATCGAGCTCAAATTCACGGCACCCATTTGATAATCTGCACGCAAAGTCACACTGTTTTTCAGCGATTCAAGCGCCAATTGCAGTTCGTTTTGCGCTAAATAAATAATTCCTAAATTATTGTGTAGTGCTGGTTCTTTGGGGTGATCTTTCAATGCGCGCTTGAAAATGGTTTTAGCTAAACCGAATTTACGTGTTTCGAAGTAGTAAACACCTAGCGTATTCAGCGCAATCAGATTGATGGGGTCACGACTCAGAATTTCAGACACGGCCTTCACTATAGCCGCATCACTCTTAGCCTTGCGTGCGTCTTCGAGTTTCTTTAGCTCGTCATTGGTCACTTTCGTTGAACCGCTGCTATCCTCACTCTGCACGTCAACTTGTGGGGCCGCATTTTCATTCAAATCAGGGCTCACTACCTCAAGTAAATCTGTGTTCTCATTGTCTTTATCATCAGCTATCACAGGTGCAGACAGCACTATCAATAAACCGCTTAGAAAAGTTAGGGCAAAAAACCGTTTCATAAGCCCAACCGATCTGGCAGTTTGGTCAAAAATACTTTTGTGCCGTAAGTGAGATCACTTGTCCCCGTTAAATGATTGAGATTTTTCAACGCTAAAAGCAGGTGCGCATTATAACCCTTCAGTTCATGACCACGATTCGCTGCCGTTTTGTAAACCTCAATGGCTTGAGCTTTAAAAGGCTCGGCAATTGCCTTAACGCCCTCTTGGTAGGTTTTCAATTCGTCAGGTTTTAACCCACGTGGTGATGGTGAGTTAAGTATCGCGGTGTACATGTGCTGCATCGCCAAGCCCTGCGTAGTGAGCGCAGCCACGATCTGCTCAGCATCGTCGTAAGCAATGACTTGCTTTAATTCGTTCTTCAAGCGATTGGTGAAATCTAATTTTTGTTTTACCACGGCCCCTTGCTTTTCAGGATTGGCGGGGATGCGAATTGAAAGTAGCTCTTCATAAGTCTTGTAAACTTGCTTAAATTTAGCTTCGGCGGCGAACGAGGCGCCAATTGGTTTACCACCACTTTTGTTGAAATTGCGATAAACACTGATGGTTTTTTTGTAATATAGTTCGGCATCTTTCGTTTTCGCCTGAGAATCGTAAAGTCGTGCAATCATAAAGTGAGCTTCGATGAGCGCCGATTTATTTTGTGAACCACTCACCAAATACTGCTTGTAATAGGCTATGGCTTTATCTTTTTGATTTGTGCGCTCGAATATTTTGGCGATCAAGAACTGTACTTCTACACGGTCGCGACCTTTATGCCCGCGCATGTAGGCTTCGTAATTCTGAATGGCCGCGTTGTAACTGTTAAGACCGTCGTAAATAACGGCCGCATTGTAATGATACTCTGTTGAAATCCCGTCTTTCGGGTTCGCGGTCGCGTACGAATCAAACATTTGTGCGGCCTTTAGATACTGACCCGTTTTTTCATACAGCACGGGTAAAAAACGCTTTGATTTATTGGCCAGCACATCGCCGCCTTTGGCTTTGTTGCTAGCCACCAAACCGTACATCGGGATCGCCTGCAAAATGCCACCTGACTTTTCGTAATTTACTGCCGCGTTAAAAAGTGCCGCAGTCGCGAGAGGATGAGTGCGGTTTTTTAAAGC
>JAYUVI010000289.1:0-8824 GCA_043754135.1 Bdellovibrionales bacterium
CGACCCCGTACAAGCCATTACCAAAATGGTGCGCGATCACTACAACAGTAACGGCTATCACTTCGCTCGCGTTCGCGTTGAAGAAAAAGTCATTGAAAAAACCTTCACCCGCCAAGAGCATATTTATATCACCGAAGGCGCACGCGTCAAAATATCGGCACTCAATGTGGTTGGACGAATCTCAAAACCCGCTAAGCAGTATGTCAAATTCATCCAAAATAATAGTTCAGATGCTGTAGATAGCGACATTTATGTACGTAATGACATTGATCTGGGATTGAAAAATTTAATTGTCGATCTTAACAACCAGGGCTACCTCAAAGCCCAAGTTCAATCGACTCGCGTTGAGTTTGACGAGAAGCAAACAAAGGCGCAAGTGACAGTCGCTCTTGATGAAGGGCCACTCACTATTTTATCGCGAGTCAATTTTTATGGAGTTAAATCATTCAATGACACGCAACTATTAAACCTTATGGAAGTCCACGGCGGTGCCCCTTTGCACTTGAACGACCTTGAACGCAGCATAGAAGAACTTAAAAACTTTTACTATGATCACGGTTTTATCGAGATGAAGCTGACGAACGAGAATGAAAGTATGATTGAGTACGACGAAAAGGGCTTGCAAGCTTCACTCCATTTTCGTGTTATTGAGGGCCCTCAGGTTTTCGTCAAAGCGGTACGTATTGAAGGTAATACTTTTACTAAAAGTTACGTGATTTACCGAGAAGCGGCGATCGACACGGGCGACCTTGTTACTCCGGAACTACTAGATGAAGCGCGAAAGCGTCTCGACCGGCTTGCTATATTTTCGCGAGTAGAACTACATACCGTCGAGGCCAATACCGATGTCGCCCAGCGGACTTTGGTGATCACAGTCGTCGAGCGCAACCCGGGCGTTTTTAAATTTGGCGCCGGTTTGACCAATAAACGCGACATCACGGCTCGCGGTTTCACTTTACTTTCATATAACAACTTGTGGGGTACGGCCCGTGCCGTGAGCTTACGTGCCACGATTGAAAACAATCTTGTGCGCGACCACTTTCTAGAATACGAGGTCACAGCCGGTTACCTTGAGCCTTTTCTCTTCAATCGTCGTCTGCGCGGTCGCTCGCTTTATACACGTTCAGAGAAAATTTTTGAGGAAGGACGCGACAATAAACTTTTGGCCACAGACCGAGTGAATTTTATCATTGAACGCGACATCACTTCACAGATTAAATTCTCTTGGCTCTTTTGGGGCTATGATTCGGTTGAAAAATTTAATATGCCGACTAGTGGACCGCTAGAACGTGAAAGTCGCCAAGAAATAGCTTACGTGGGCCCTACATTCGATATTGATTTCACTGACAACCTGTTCATGCCGACCAAAGGCACGTACACGAAAATCGACGCTGAATATGCGGCGCCAGAATTTGGCAGCTCAGATGACATTCGATTTGTGCGAACGCAGGGTCGGGTCACTCATCACGTACGAATCATGGGCTCACCAAAATATGTCTGGGCGAATTCATTTCAATCGGGTTATGAAAAAAACTTAAGCAATCACGACGCGAGTGGCGTACCGCTCAGTTTCGCCTTCTTTCTCGGTGGGCAAAATACAGTGCGCGGGTATTCAGGCACATCAGGCGATCGTATACCCAATGATTCTGAACACCCGCTCGACAAGCACAACAATCAACTCGTCATACCGGGCGAGAGCAGCTATTACTTAATTAAATCTGAAATTCGCTACCCGTTATGGCAAGAGCCTTTCGGTGGTGTACTTTTTTATGATGCCGGTCAGGTCAGAATTCAAGATCACCTTGATGATAACAGCAACTCACATCGGGGTATTAATTTATGGAAGCAAAGTATAGGCGTCGGCGTGCGCGTGAATACTCCCGTCGGCCCGATTAGTCTCGACTACGCTCGTAAGGTTTCGCCTATCCAAAAAAAGGAATCGCCTGATCAGTGGCATCTCTCGATCGGAACATTCTAATATCGCTTACTCAGTACAAAATCGTTTTGATTTGAGTCATACACGCAAAACGTATGTCTAGATTTTTGGCCCCCAAGTGCGTTTGGTTTTATCGCACTACGACTTTTTGCCGATGTCTTCGCTGCAACAACAAGATCAACGTCAGTTGATCAACAGCGAGGGGTCGACATGAGATCTTTAGAAAAATTCACCACAGTTATCTTAGCCACCAGTTTAATAATCGGTTTAAGCGCATGTGGTGAGGATGATGACAAAACTGACAAAAGGAAACTGGGCCAAACCCAAGACTCGATACATTCAAGGGTGATTTACGGCGACGACGACCGCCATGACCTTTATGACGAAACGAATATAAATCTGCTCATGTCGGCCGATTCAACGGTCGCGTTAATTGCGCGTGAGAATGTAATTGAAGAATCTGCTGCATATGTACATATTTTGTCTACTCCCTTTGCTACTGCCCGCAATATACCGCTTTGCCTAGATGAACGCTTTCGCGAACAGAATATCGCGGCATTTTGCTCAGGCTTTTTAGTGAAACCGAATGTGATCATTACTGCAGGTCACTGCCTTATCACCCAAGACACGCCCACCAGCGATTGCGCGCAAACGAATTTTGTTTTCGGTTATGCTTTAAAAACTCATGGCACGAATCTCGACCTCGTCGCGAAATCTGAAGTGTACAGTTGCAAGCGAATTATTGAGCGTAAACAAATTGGCAATGGCGCTGATTTCGCGGTTGTCGAACTTGATCGCGATGTCGTGGGCCACATGCCACTCCCCCTGCGTTTGACGGGCGGGCCCCAAGTGAATGATCAACTGACCGTCATTGGTCACCCGCAAGGTCTGCCGACAAAAATCGCGGGCGGCGCAAATGTGCGCTCCGTTATGCCAGCATTTTTTAAAGCGAATCTTGATACCTACGGCGGCAATTCTGGCTCGGCCGTGCTCAACAGTGTGACCGGAGAAATCGAAGGCATTCTCGTACGCGGTGAAAAAGATTTCATCGTGAAAAATGGTTGCATGACTTCGTATGTTTGCCCGAACGAAGGCTGCCGCGGTGAAGACGTCACGCGTATCAGCGAAGTTTTGCCGTTTCTGCAGTGATCGTCACTAACCAAGTCCGGCAGAATCTACTTACAATGAATCAGTTGGCCAGCTTTGCAAAGTGCTGCGAGCGCTTCTGAGCTATCACCTAACAGATTCACATTGCCCGTGACTGACGATTGATCAGTGGCCACCAGCGCGTTAAGACTCGCGCGACCGCTTTCGTTATCGGCACCAGGAATATCGGCATTCTCAGCGGCAGCGGTTTCAGCTTGTGTCGGCGCCACTTGTAAAATGTCTTTCCCCTCTTTAAAGGCCGAGCACAGCGGATCGTTGGGAAAACTTGGACACGACGCCGTTATTTTGGCGGCTGTCGAATTATACAAACACGCGCGACCCTCAGGCTGACGCACACAATTACTTGGGCGAGCGGCGATCCACTGACACGCGGGAGTCGACGCCGAATAAGGCCCCGATTGTTGTTCACAAAAAGTCCGCGCTTGTTGCGCCATACAAAAAGATTGCGACGCTGAACTTTGCGCACAATAGGTGCCAGTAAAAGTGGCACAGGCATTCATTGCCGTATTTTCTTTTTTGCCGCAAAAATTGAGCATGACGGGTTTGCAATCTCCCGACATATAACTTTCATTAGTTAAACAATTCACGCGTTCGCCGAGGGAGTTGTAAGCGTAACCATTTTGAAATTCTTTTTCTTTTTGTTCAGCCCCGACTTTACCGTTGCCGTTTTTGTCATCATCTTTGTCTTTTTTATCTTTTTTCAAAGCCATGTAGCCCAGCAATCCGGCACCACCCGCAATGGCCGCAGTTTTACCAGGATTTTCTTTAACCCAATCCACTATTTTCGCGCCAGTCGATTTCGGAGTGTTATCGATCGCCGATATAACTTCAGGCGTAGCACTTTCTCCCATCGCCGCTTTTATTTGATCGCGAGTGACATCCATACTACCTAAAGTCTTTGTCACTTCTTGCATGCCTGAACTAAACGCCGATCTCACTTTTGCTAAATTCGCCGTACAGACGCGATTGATTTCGCTGAGCTCTCCGTAGGCTCGTTCCTTTTCAAGTTCAATTTTTCCATGTTCAGAAAATGAATATTGTTGGTTTTCTGGGGCTTGCATGCTCTCTGCCTCAGTCACTACTTTTTTCTTGGCCTGCTCAACCTTCTCGTCAATCACGGCCGTCGAACAAATGTCCTCAGTGCATGTGGTTTCTGATAGCTGGCTCGTGCAATAAGACAACCCGTTGCTAAAAGCATTGTAAGAATTTTGAATCGGAGGCTTCGCCCCTTCAAGCGCAGAAGCTGCACCTTTTGCCGTAGTGACGATTGCCTGAGTTTGACCCACCTCTGCGGCACTTTTTTCAACACTCGTTTTAAAACTTCGCCAACAGTTGCCTGTAGATGTTTGAGCGCGAGAGGCGCATTCGCGAATCTGCTGACCAACCTCAGGCACCCTCACATACAAGGTTTTAGGTAAAGGCCCCAGCTGAGCATCAATCTCTTTTGTCGCCGCGGCACTTTTCGCGGTGGCTTCATTCAATCCCGTGACCAACCAGCCCCCACCCGCAGCCATCGCAAAATGCGCCGAAAATGATATCAGCCACACAGCCAAAACTAAAAACCCACAAAACTGTCTGATTATTCTCATGCCTTGCTTATCGGCAACAACCCGTAATGACTTAAATTGAGACAGGCGCTCAAGCACCATTCAAATGGGCGGTCATTTCAGTGGTTTACAAGGCCAAAGTCACGGTATAGAACCGCCGCATGCAACACTTAAATTTCATCAGTTTTCTAGGTCTAGTCGCGTTCATAGGTTTAGCGTGGGTCGCCTCGATCAACCGTCGCCGGATTGAATACAAAATCGTCATTAGCGGCGTGATCTTACAATTTGTTTTCGCGATTCTAGTTATGGGTATACCCGCCCTTGGTCTGCCTGGGCCTTTGCGTTTCATTTTTGATTTCGCCAACGATTTTATTCTCGGCATTCTCAACTACACCGAAGCGGGATCACGTTTTGTCTTCGGCGATTTGGTCGACAGCAAAAAATACGGCTTCATTATCGCGTTTCAAGTGCTGCCTATTATTATTTTTACCTCATCGATGATGGCTCTGCTTTATCACATGGGCGTGATGCAAAAGATGGTTGATTTTTTTGCTATTATTATGAAGAAATTTTTAAAAGTGAGCGGAGCCGAAGCGCTTTCGACATCAGCCAATATTTTTCTCGGGCAAACTGAAGCGCCTCTGGCTATTCGCCCGTTTGTGGCGCGCATGACGAACTCTGAACTTTTTTGTGTGATGGTGGGCGGGATGGCCTCAGTGGCAGGCTCGGTTCTCGCCGCTTACACACAAATGCTAAAAGATAAAATTCCCGATATCGCCGGCCATTTACTCACTGCGAGTGTGCTCTCGGCACCAGCCACACTTGTGATTGCGAAGATGATGATCCCCGAAACCGAAACTCCAGAGACGATGAACGAAATCCCCGACGAATACAAAAAAGAAAAACTCGATACTAATTTTATTGAAGCGATGGCTCGCGGCGCAAGTGAAGGTCTTTACATGGCATTGAATGTCGCAGCCATGCTCATTGCCTTTATGGCCGTGATCGCTTTAGGCGACGCTATTTTTAAATGGTTCGGCGAAATCATTCACTTTGCCGATTGGGGCAGAGCGCTGATCCCGCAACAACTACTCGCTTCAGGCCAAAAACCTGAGCTCAGCCTGAGCTTAATTTTTGGTTGGCTTTTTACGCCGCTCGCCTGGCTGATGGGTATTAACACGAGTGAAGCGCCACTCGCTGGCGTACTCTTGGGACAAAAAGTGGTGCTCAACGAATTCGTCGCGTACCTCAACTTGACCCATGTGATGGCGAGTCTCACCGATCGCACTGTGCTGATTTTGTCGTATGCCCTCTGTGGGTTCGCGAACTTTCTGTCGATTGGTATCCAGATTGGCGGTATTGGCAGTATCGCGCCCAATCGAAAAGCCGACATTGCGCGACTAGGTATGCAATCGGTGATCGGTGGTAGCTTGGCCTCGTTCATGACCGCTGCCATCGCCGGCATTTTGATTTAGAGCGACGCTTTTTTCGAACGACGCCGTAAACCCGACGTTCGACCAGACATTTACGCCTATCATCAACTTATTCGCCCACGCGCCGATAAGTATTTTGAAGAGGTGTAGTTATGAATATGAAAAATTTCAAGTTTGACCCGGCTTGGTTGTGGGCTGTGCCTTCAGCATTGGTAGTCACCTTCGTGCTGAATTACCAAAACTGCTCACGCTATGAATTTTCAAAAAATCGCGGCGGCAACGGCGGCTTAACCGCGGGCGGAGTCGACAACGGAAATGGAAACGGAAATGGAAACGGTGGCGGCACCAATAACACCAGCCCCACTGGAGTTTCTCTCAATTACGCTCCAGCCAATCCGATTGTCGGCGACAATGTGATTTTCACCATCACCGATGTAAAAAACCCACCGAACACGACTTACAATTGGTTCTTCATACCACCCAATAGCTCGACAATTCCGGTGCTCATTCACTCCGGCACAGATAAGGTTTTCACAATACCGCAAATTCAAGCCGGCACACACAACGGTACTTATTGGGTTGAAGGCGGCGGTATAAAATCAAACGAAGTGGTTGTTACAGCCACCAGCGGTGTCAATGCCCCTGCCCAAGATTACATCGACGAGTTGGTCGAACAAATCACCCACTCGCTCGAAGTGGCGAGCGTGATCAAAGATATGATTTCAGATGACGCCAATTTGGCGTTTCAATGCTTGCAGCGAAATACAAACTGCTCACAAATGCAAAACCCCGACCGCAGAGTGCTCCATGTTTACAAGATCGATGGTCGTTTGCTTGTCTCTGACGGCTTGTCTGCCACCAGCGGTCTCGATTATGACAGCGCGAGATGCAACACTTTTAGTGCCAACCCCGCAGATAACGATTGCCCTTTCCATGTCGAATTGGCGTGGGATGTAAAATGCCCTAACGGCATGAGCGTTTGCGACAATACCGATATCGTGCACAACATCGTGATCAAAATCGATTACAAAGTGCCCGAGAATATGACGGCCTCACCAGTAGTGGTGACGGTGCCTGTGAATTCAAATTTATTTCGCTTCGATTCTTGCGACACAAATTTAAATGGGACCGGCGTAAGACTTTTTACTTTGCAAACAGACCTCATCACGCGAAGTTATTATTGTCTGTTTCGTGAATGCAAAACTGGTTACATTCTCTCGGCTGACAAAAAAATCTGCAGCAATTCACCGCCGCCACCACCGACATGCTTAGCTAGACAACATCTCGAAACCGGAGTTTGCGTGGGCAACACCCGCGTAACGCCGATTCCGAATGGTACGAAGTACGAAATTTGGAGCCCACCGTCTGGGACCTATGTTTTCAATCACGTGACTTGCAATAGCGGTTATCATCCGTCAGGTCAGCAGTGCGTCGCCGATTGTGTGAATGCAACATGGTCAGCCGCAAAAGCCGAAGCGCCTTCAACCTGCACAACACGTTGTCAGCGACGAACTTTTAAAACTTGCGTCGCGGGTAATGCATGTGGAGCCAAAACCTGTATCGGCGCCAACCATGTCATCAGCTGTAAACGCACTATTAAATTTGCTACGCTAGAATTTTGCGCCGAACCCGTCATGGGCACAGTCTACACTCCGGGACAAAATGAATACGTCGGTACTGCGAGGTGCTCATATGGCCAAGGCGAATGTGCGCAAAAAACTTCATGCTCAGGCAGTGTGAACGAAGGCCACGCCACTGATGGTAAGTCACAAGGTTTCGGTTGGTCGCTGGCTACCTGCCAAGCCCGTTGCGGTGCACTCATGTCTGGCGCCGGTCACTGGCATAATGGCACGACTGGTTGCGTGTGCGGTTCGCAGCATGCGCATATATCAACCAAAGGCGACTGCGATGGCTGTCGCGGTTTCAGTTGTCATTAATAAATCTAGAACTCGGCCTTAAAGGGCCGAGCTGCGCGCGCCTGAAGTCGTGATACGCGTTGACTCGATTTTACTCTATGCGCACTTGCACGCGTCGATTAGAGGCCCGGCCTTGATAGTTGTTGTTACTACGAATCGGCGAGCTCTCACCTTTACCCACAGCTTTGATTTTGTTCGGGTCTAAATTATATTGGCGCACAATAATCGTCTTTATACTTTCGGCACGACGACGGCTCAAATCTAAATTGTAGGCAGCTTTACCGGTTGAATCTGTGTGACCTTCAATTATGAATGAGCGAAAGCCCTCTTTACGTGTGAGCAAGTAATCCGCCAGGTCATTCAAGATTTCCTCACCTTCATAGCTCGGGTTATCTGAGTTGAAGGCGAAATTGATATCACGAAGAATGTACACCCCCGGGCCAGCACTCGGTAACGCCACCCCGAAATCGCTCGGCACTGGTGGCGGGCCTACAGGCACATACTTTTCAGAATCAAGATCTTGCTTCGCGAGTCTTTTTTCTTCGGCTAGGCGTTTTTGTTCAGCTAAACGTTGCGCGCGACGTTCTTGCAAACGTGCGAGTGCATCCTGATCAGGTTTCTCGTCCCGCCAGAGCGGACCAAAGTTCCAGTTAATACCGGTGTAAACACGCCAATCCGGCGACGCTGTACCGTGTACGAGTTCAGCGCCAGCACCAAAGTGAACGGCGAGATCAGTGCGCAAATCATGCTTTAGCCCCACGAGAAATTCAGCTGTGGAGTTATCGCGATCACCGGTGTTTTCATAATCTTCAGCCGGAAAGCTCG